>JAYZAS010000006.1 GCA_036339585.1 Pseudomonadota bacterium | reverse complement strand
ACGACATCAATACGAACACAAATTACAACACCGATGCGGAAAACCGTTGTGGTAAATTTGCGATGCAGCGGCTTGCGGAATACCTAGGCGCTGAATTTTCTGCACATTATGGCGATAAGCTAATAATGGCGGGATAAAAATTTCTGATTGTTATCATTTTGGGTTTCTTGAGTATGTGTTTTTGAGATCTGTATCCTACAAGAAGCAACTGAGAAATTATTTTGCTCGATAGTTTTAGAAGTTTTCCAAAAAGAGAATTTACTTTTTTTCTTGTGCCATCGCTATCTTGTGATGCTGGGTTGAAAGGTCTTTAAAAATTACATTAGTCATTAAACTGTAATGAACTTCAAGTATCTTCGAATAGTTTGATAGTCGAAAGCTGCACGCATGCAGACGTTGGCGTCAGACGCGATCGTGCTCGGCAGAATTGGGCAACATTTGACTTAAACCGCACTACCGTGACTTAGATTTCAGCAGTTAATTTTAGGGATTCAATGATCAAAAGAAAAATTACCATCACTAAAAGTTCGCCCCTTGGCCTATTTGAGCGCTATCTCTCTCTCTGGGTGACGCTATGTATTGGTGGTGGTGTTGGCCTTGGCACGATTTCACCGTCTTCTTTCCAGTTTGTAGCAACGCTCGAATATGCCAGTGTAAATTTGGTGGTGGCTATCTTTATTTGGGTGATGATTTACCCGATGATGGTAAACGTTGATTTTGCAAGTATTAGAGACGTTGGGCGGAAACCAAAAGGCCTGTGCATAACCTTGTTTTTGAACTGGCTTATAAAGCCCTTTACTATGGCTGCGCTTGGAGTTTTGTTTTTTGAATACCTCTTTTCTGGGTTGGTCGATCCCGAAACAGCGATGGAATATATTGCGGGAATGATACTACTCGGAATTGCGCCATGCACAGCGATGGTATTCGTCTGGAGCCAATTAGTAAATGGAGATGCTAATTATACACTAGTGCAGGTATCCATTAACGACATCATTATGATTTTTGCCTTTGCACCGTTGGCTGCCCTCTTGCTAGGCGTAACCGATATTGTTGTGCCATGGGAAACTCTGGCGATTTCTGTTTTTTTGTATGTTGTTATTCCGTTAGCGGCCGGATATCTCACCCGCAAAAAGCTAGACCAATCTGGTAAGCGAGACAACGTTGAATGGTTCAGTGCCAAAGTAAAGCCACTCTCCATCATGGGGTTACTGGCCACCATTATTTTGCTTTTTGGTTTTCAAGCGGAAACCATACTTACTAAACCAATGATTATTGGTTTGATTGCCTTACCGTTACTTTTACAAACATATGGCATCTTCTTAATTGCATATGGCTGTGCATATATTTGGCGTGTACCATTTTCTATAGCAGCACCAGCTGCACTCATTGCAACCTCCAATTTCTTCGAGCTGGCAGTGGCAGTGGCCATCAGTTTATTCGGCCTCCACTCAGGCGCGGCGCTTGCTACAGTGGTTGGTGTATTGGTTGAAGTGCCAGTGATGCTATCGTTGGTAGCATTCGCTAATAGAACAAAAAATAAGTTTGCGGCTGTTTGAAAAAATTTTTCGACCAGAAATAACAAACCTTCTATCCTCCAATAAGAAAAAGATATTTTTGGGAGACAGTCTGTAGGCTACCTCTTCTCGATTTTGGTTTTATGCCCTATCTCATTTTCAATAGGCTTATGATATGGAATGATATTTTCCTAACTTTATATCAACTTTGAATGCTTGGTGATCTCGATTGTCGGCGTGTATGATATGAAAAGGGAAGTACAATCAAAACAGTTTGCACATGATTGTTTAATTGTTGCTGGGAATTGAGGGAACGGCCTTATTAGAGGGGTTTAGAATGGAAAAGTTTGCTGAGTCATATCTTCAACGGGGATTTGCTTCTGAATATTCGGTTTCGTTCGAATGGCCAAAATCTACTTGCTACAAAGGCATCCACTGCCGCACACGTGGTATAGCACCTACACAATCATTCCTTCTTGGTTGTGTGTATGGTTTTGAGAACAAACATCTAGTCGAAGCTAAATTCAGTGCAAGTGCTAGGGGTGTTGCCTATAATTTTAGAGATCACGGCAGCAACATTGAAACCACCATTGATACACCAATAACACCTGAGTTTTGTGATGAGATGGTGACTTTTTTCCAAGACGCTAAAGATAGATGGATTAAAAAGCGGGCGGAAATTGTTGCGAATGAACTGCTAATTAAAGAATTTCTCTCATACGAAGAAATTCAGCATATTTTGGCGAAGAATGTTGGACGGACTTACTGTCTAGGAAAATTTTCACATAACTACGTATTGACTTTTCTTGTCAGTAACAAGATGGCGAAAGAGTATCTTGTTAGAACTAAGACAGATAAGCGGACTCAAACTCTATATACTCGATATGAAAATCCCAACCTACCCGAAGGTGAAATACTTGAGCAACCGCGTGAAGAACAGGTTGTTGAAGCCAATCGAGGCCAAGAACAGGAGGGCGGTGAAGAAATGAATGAGGAACAGATCTCAAATGATCAGTCCGTAGAAGAAAAACCAAGCGAGGGGCAGAACAAAGACGGAGATTAAGCGCTAGAATGTTCAATGCTTTGAGTTAACAATAGCTTATTGTATTTCTCTAATTTAAATCTAAAAATTTTATATTCATGTTTTGGTGGATTTGTTTAACCTCTTTTACAAATGGGGGGGTAATTTGTTGAAGGGTGAGCGAACCTATGCGCGGTAGATATTACTGGACGTTGGTATTGGTAACAACGGTCGGGGTATTAACCGCTGCTGCCTGGGTTTATGATACCAAGTACAAACTTAAAATTTTCCCCAACTTTAAGAATGGGTATATTGTTTTTGTGCGGGCTGATCATGTCAGAAAATGTGATGTTAGTGGCGGTGTTACAGTTTGTTACCAAGGCTGGGACCTTAAAGCTAATCGGCCAAAATAGGCCCTCTTGTTGTTCCCGTTGTCTGCAACTTTTTTCAGAATGCAGTCACCGAGGCAGGTTTTGAAAAAGCTTACAGGTTAATCCAAGAAACTCTAAGTTTTTGGATATTTTTCGTTATCTATCCAACTAAAAGAAGTTAGTTGTCGGTATTCAGGATTTTTGTCCCGGCTGCGCGTTCAATAACCTTGACAATCTCGCTTAAATCGCCGTCTCGCAGCCCCATCGCCAAGGCTTCTTGGATGGTTTGATAGGTTGCGCTTCCAACTCCTTGGGGAACTTCCAAGCGTTCCGATTCCATTCGCCACAAGAACGCATCTTTTTCTATTATATGTAATGGCGCTTGTAGATTAAAACTTCCCTTCATTATGGAGTTAGGAATTTTTGACAAGGAAGCGCTATTCTGACCCGATCCAGAATTTATAACGTCAAGGACTTTGTGCGGATCGAGGCCGCCTTTTGACGCCAATGTTAAAGCTTCCAGGCCAATCACCAAATTGGTGAAAGACATGATGTTATTGCAGACTTTAGCTATTTGAGCCTGCCCTACTTTGTCACCGACATAATGAATATCGCGGGCAAATGACTTCAAATAAGGTTCGACTTGATCGTACACGCTTTGAGGGCCGGAAGTGATAACCGTAATATCAGCGTCCCATGCCCGTTGTACCCCGCCGGTAATAGGGGAATCTAGCATCGGAATGCCATTCGCTGCGAGGGCTTTTTCCATCTCAGTGACTGCTTCTGAGCCCATAGTGCCAAGATTGACGAACGTCTTCATTTGTTTACCATTAATGACACCATCGGCACCGGTGATGACCGCTCGGAAGGCCTCGATGGTTGGCATGCAGGCAAAAACAAGCTCAGCCTCGTTTGCAACGGCAGCTGGAGAACTGACAATTCGTGCTTGCTTGTCAGCTAAACCTGCCGTGGCTTCTGAGTTTACGTCATAGGCTACAAGAGATTTTTCTTGATCTAGTATATTCGTCGCCAAGGGCTCCCCCATACTACCGGTTCCGATAAATCCCGCCCTCATTCTTAAATCTCCCGCGCGTTTTTGATGCATCCAACATCGTTAAAGTGATTTTAATCCGATGTTACTCTCTTCAAAAATTTAGTCAGTAGGATTTAAATACAGCGTCCTAGGAGAAAGAGCTGAACTTGATCCCTACAGAAAATATTTTTCGAGATAGACTGACATACAGTTAAGGGGATGATGGCTTAGTGCCGTGATACAGTATACGTATGATTTACCATGTAAGCATTTCCAGTGACCCCCCAAAATCAATTTTCCCCTTATTTAGCCTTTAATTTTAATGCTCTTTCTGGATTAAGGAGCACATCGTAATAGGAAATAGAGCATCCCATGATTGGGGGTAAATTTGGATACTCAGACTTAATAGCCTCTTGTGCAAATGCCCCATTTGATAAGCCTTTCAGTAATAGCCCTAAAAATGCTGCGCCTTCTTTATTTTTATGAAGGACTGTCACGACCTTACGCTCTAGAGCGGCACAGGACGACTCAGTGCCCTCCTGGATTTGGGGGTAAAAAAGCAAACCCGCAAATATAAAAACAATTATCAGGAAAGTTTTCATTATGAAGGATATTCTTTATATCAAAAGCCGTGTGGGTTTTATTATTTGGTACTATACCCTAAAAGCTTGAGATTTTAAAACACAGAGCAACACTTGTTCCGATGAGCCGTATTGCTGATGTGATTAGCTTTAACTAGCGCCCCGGGTTCTTGCTCTAGTTGGTACAAACTGCTTCGGCTGCTGTAAGACTACATTAAGCGTTAAGCCACATTTACCGAAACGCGGATTGTAGTTCTTTAAAGGCTACAGTCCGTTTTTTTGAGGCCACTTCGATACCACGTATAATCTTCTTAAGAAGTCTCGTATCCTCCCGTTCACTCGCTTTTGCAGCTTTAATATGGGCGCGAACTCGATCAGGCGAGGTGCCACCCCTATAGTGACGACCTTCGACACCACTCCAAGCATCGAGTGTTTGTTTGAGGGCTTCTTCGTTAAGGCCAATCTTTTTACCGGTATGTTGAATCGCTGCTTCCTCGATCATGTCAACGGTTATTCCAGCAGGAGAAAGGTTACTATCCACTACCTGTTTACCAACCACCGATAATATCTGGTGTGCGACACGGAAAGACATATTTTTATCATTAACTAGGTACGCGATAAGTGTCGTTGCCTGTACCCAATGGGCTTGTGCCTTTTCCGCCATGCGTTTTTTGTTAATTTCAATTTCGTTGAGACAGTCAATGAGGGACTCGATAGCGGCATGTGACTCATCGCAGCAAGTCCAAAATTCTGCTGGTAACATTGTTGCTGGTTCGAGCTGATCGGATGCAGTTTTTAAAACCGAAAGTGCTTCTGTAAGGCGCCCCGTTATTTGACCGCTGGTAGCATTTATAAACTCAAGGACATATGGAATGCGCATTTGTGGGGCGATGGAAGAGGTAATGGAGTGACGACTTGGCAGGCGTATAAAATTAAATTCCTGACTGTGCCAGATGAGAAAATCAAGCGCTAGGCGTCCCAGGGTACTATGCATAAGAGCAAGCCCCATGTAAGCCTCAACCGCATAGTCGTAATTTCGGATTGCGTCTCGAGCGTTCCACATCTCCGTCTTAAACCCTAGGAGTTCATCCAATCGCTTGATATCAAGATCATATTCAATACCATACCCACCGCCTGTGCATACTGCACTTATGTTGGTGTTTTCATACGCATTCATAAGCCGAACAAAATCGCGCCTTAGAGGCTCGACAAAAGACATAATATAATAGCCAAACGTACCGGCCTCTATAGGTTGAATATAAGCATATCCCGGCATAAGAGTTCTCAGATTTTTGCGGGCCAGCTTGATCATTGCATGCCTAAGTTCAAGATTTGATGTCATTATATCTATAAGTTTTCTTCGAAAGGCTATTCGGCTTGCAACAACTCGGATAGTCGGACTTGAACGGCCAAGATGTATCCATCCAGCCGCATCCTCGCCACACTCCTGGCGAAGGTAGTCCTCGCCGCCATGGATTACATTCCAGAGTTTCTGGCGTTCGCTCACAACGCCAGCTCGCTCCATGCGGGCAATCGCCTTAACCAATTTTTTTACCGCACTTTTGGGTGCTCTCTTTGACTCGGCTATCATTATCAATTGGGCTTTGTCGTAATCATGAAGTGCTTCCAGCATTTCAGGACGGCGTAGAATATCTGCATAATAGTGCTTTAGAAGATCACTCGCACTATCGCCAAGGCGTTTTTTCCACAAGAAGCTCAAAATAAATCCCTCCCTCAATAAATATTATTATTAAATACTTTTAGTTACATGTGTTGCC
This sequence comes from Pseudomonadota bacterium, assembly GCA_036339585.1. Classification (NCBI taxonomy): domain Bacteria; kingdom Pseudomonadati; phylum Pseudomonadota; species Pseudomonadota bacterium. Next base: position 134,510 of record JAYZAS010000006.1, on the reverse strand, counting down.
GGTCACAATGGAACTAAGCTTTGTTCAACTCTATTTCGCATCACCAGTTCAAATTGATGCTGCCTTTGGCTTGGTTGTATGTTGGATAACATTAGCAATCTGGTTGCATGTAAAACTCTTTAAGAGCTATTCACTGCTTTTGACTGCGGCGAATACGGTTATGAGAAGGCCACTGCGGGTTTCTGCTGAACCTTTTTCTTACATTGTTTGACCGAAGAAAATCTCTATATAATTGAAACAAATATCTCTATCATTTTTATCTTACTGAGGGGCAACGAATAATGCTTAAGGGTCTAAAGAATATGATCTTCGGGAATGAAACTGAAGAGAATGTTTCCGCAGGTTCCCACAGTGTGGCTGCGCTTCATCATGCTGCGGCTGGTCTCCTTATAGAGGCCGCGATGATGGACGGCACATTTGAGGCAGCTGAGAGGACTAAAATCTCGAAACTTCTTATCGAGCACTTCGATCTTCCTGAGGAGGAAGTCGGTGAAATTATAAGCGCAGCGGAAGAGGCAAATGCCGAACTTGTTGAACTCTATAGTATTACAAAGGTTGTTCGTGATCATTTTGATGAGAGCGAGCGAATTCGGATGATAGAAATGCTTTGGGAGGTAGTTTACTCTGACGGCAACCTAGATGATTTCGAAACCAATATGATGCGCAGAGTAGGAGGCCTTTTGTATGTATCTGATAGGGAAAATGGTGATGCAAAAAAGAGAGCTGCTCGGCTAGCCAACGGGGAATGTTGATTTGGCCAAAGGTATAAATCTCGCGGGACCCGCGCCTGGCTTCATTAAGATGCCGGACTACAAGGTTACGGTGGAGGGTGATAGTAGAAGAATACGTGCATTGGTTATGGGAGAATGCGTTGCAGACTCTACGCGTACTCTCATAATGCGTGAGAGTGATCACACTCCTGTGTATTATTTTCCGCCGGCTGATGTCCGTTCTGACCTAATTGAGAAGTCGGACCATGACAGTTTTTGACCATTCAAGGGCGTGGCGTCTTATTACTCGGTCAGGGTAAATAATAAATTCGAAAAAAATATCATATGGTCCTATGAAGTGCCTTTTGACGAGGGAGAGGAGTATGCCGGTTATATGGCATTCTTCGAGAACCGGGCCGAACTAAAAATTGGATAATTGGTACCAAAGGTCGGTCACTCTCTTAAATAACGGAGTGTTATGGTGGATAATTTTCCCGATCTAAGTTTAATTTACGATGAGATATGGCGCAACTTAGCAAGAGGCTCGAGCGATCCAAAATCTGAATATCGTTGGATGAATTTATCAAGCTCACTTGAGCATAGAGGATCGTCCGTTCGTACGGTTGTTCTCAGGCAAGCCCAAAAGGATGAACTGACACTCCGCTTCCATTCCGACCGCCGTGCTCAAAAAGTTATTCAGATTGAAAATTGTTCGTTTGTTATGGCCCACTTTCATGACCGTAAACGTGGAATACAAATCCGTATGACGGGAAATGCGATGATTGCCAGCCAATCAGTGAGGCGAGAGGCATGGTCGAAGCTATCAACGCATCAGCGGGAACTTTATCAATCAATCCAAGTGCCCGGTCATCCTCGTAAGAATGTCGGCTCTTGCTCAAAAGTACGGGAGATTAAAGATAAAAACTTTTGCGTGATTGAGATTTCGATTTTGGAAATAGATTGGTTGTCACTCAACCGAGACGAGCATTTAAGAGCTTTATTTCAGTGTGACACTGACCCTATCAAAGCAGAATGGATAACGCCCTAGCTTATTATTTCTTGGGGATCAACAAACTCGTTTGCGTAAGATCCACAATCTAAAACCGCAATCATTTAAAAAGTCGCTAGGCAGCGAGCTTTGGCTTTTTTCGGCGTTTCCGATTTCGACGCCGATGAGGAGTTTTACTACTTTGCTTCATTTTTACTTTATTATTTTCCAAAGCAGGAGATTTCTTATTATTTGCTTCGTTCTTTACTGGCTGCTCCTCGTGGTAAGGGTGGTTTTTGGATACAGGGATCGTTTGGCGAATGACTTTTTCAATATTTTTCAAGTAGTGACGTTCATTAGCTTGGCAAAAAGATATTGCCACTCCCTGCCGGCCGGCACGCGCAGTCCGCCCAATACGATGCACATAATTTTCGGGCTCGTTTGGCAAATCAAAATTAATCACATGGGTGATGCCTTCGACATCTATTCCTCGCGCGGCGATATCCGTTGCAACTAACACACGTATGCTGCCGGTTCGGAATTTATCCAGTGCCTTTTGTCGTGCATTTTGGCTTTTATTTCCGTGGATTGCATCAGCATTGATGCCGGTTTTCGTTATCTTCTCTGAAACTCGGTTCGCGCCATACTTGGTGCGTGCAAAAATAAGGGCGCGTTGTATTTTTTTATCGCCAAGCATTTCGATGAGTAGTTGCATCTTCTTATTTTGCGGCACGAAGAGCACCTGCTGCTCTATTTTTTCGACGGTGGTGGCTGGTGGTGTCACTTCAGCCAGAACAGGTTTTGTAAGTAGTTTATCCGCAAGTAACTTAACATTTTTTGGCATTGTGGCAGAGAAAAGAGCTGTTTGGCGGCGATCTGGCAATTGTGCAGCAATTTTTTTCACATCGTGAATGAAACCCATATCAAGCATGCGGTCTGCTTCATCTAAAATAAAGATCTGAACTGAACGCAGAGATGCATGTCCCTGCTTCATTAAATCGAGCAATCGGCCTGGGGTTGCAACAAGAATATGAACACCACGGTTCAATTTCTGCATTTGTGGCCGTATTGAGACCCCGCCAACCGCAACCATAGAACGTAGCGGTAGGTCTTTGGAATAAGCATGAATGCTGTCAGTGATTTGCCCAGCAAGCTCCCGTGTCGGAGCGAGAATCAGACCTCTTGGTTCACGGCGTAGCGCTTTCCTTCCCCCGGTTGCCAATAAATGGAGCGTTGGAAGTGCAAAAGCCGCGGTTTTTCCGGTGCCAGTCTGTGCAATTCCCAAAAGGTCCTTGTGCTCCATCAATGGTGTAATTGCTTGGTCTTGAATGGGAGTAGGGTGCGTGTAACCCGCGGATTTTAGAGCTCTTAATATTGGTTTTACCAAACCAAATCCTTGGAAGTCAGACATAAACTGTTTTCTTTCTAGCCGAACTACGCCCTTTTGGCCTACTCAGCAAGAGCGGAAGATCTCGCGCATTAATTTGAATTAATATTTTTTTGTTAACTTAAAGTCGCAGCTCTATATAAAGTTTGAGATCGCGATATACGTGCCCGTCACTGTTACGTGTGCGGTTATTGAAAGAAAGTCAAGCAACGAAGTAGAGTTATCCAATGAGAGCAGATCAATATAAGGATGAATTACACAAGCTTTTAACGGACATGCCGGAAAAGAAAAGATTAGAATACCTGATCGAGGAGCGGGAATTAATAGACGACGAGGCGCCCGACGAAATGTGTTTGCAGATGCTGGGGGTTATCGATGATGCTATTGCAGAAGTTTTGAAGGCTTCATAATTGTCGGTTGCCAGATTTGTGAAATATAATTTTGGATCGTTTTATATAGCCAGAATATTTGGAAGGGGGGGGTTTTTGAGGGAACGATACAAGGATTGTGCTAGGTGCGGAAGAACAGCTAGTGTCCTTTTTCGTTGCAAATTCCAGAATAATATAGGCTGGATGTTTCTGTGCAACGCTTGTTTGAATATAGTAAAAAAAGAATGTCCTGACACTTATCACTACGGTGGTACGTGGAAGAGTAAAAAAAAATAGGGCTAAACCACTTCTTGTTGTTGAATATAAGATTTTTATGGCACCATCACATTGCTATTTATACCAGTTCCAATAGGCCTTCCACTCTATCTGCCTCTTGAGCAGGTTTGTCCCACCTAATGCGATGGATTCTCGGGAAACGCATTGCAAGACCAGACTTATGGCGACTTGAAAGGTGAACAGCGTCAAATGCGACTTCAAAGACAAGTCCAACTTCAACCGCGCGAACAGGTCCAAAACGCTCTTTTCCGTTTGCTCGTACCCAACGGTCAATCTCGACCAATTCAGTATTTGTAAAACCCGAATAAGCTTTCCCAACAGGAACCAATTCATCAACTCCATCAACGGTACTGCGCCAACAACCGAAGGTATAATCAGAATAAAAGGAGGATCGTTTGCCATGGCCCCGCTGGGCGTACATAAGCACGCAATCAGCGACTAGTGGGTCTCTTTTCCATTTGAACCAAGGTCCTTTTGGTCGTCCAGGAAGGTAGGGACTATTTATTTGCTTCAGCATTAACCCTTCAATACCATTTTCCCGAGCTTGATCTCTAATGGCTGAAAGCTCTTCCCAACTTGAAAAGTTTATTTGTGAGGAGAAGTCAATTTGGGTTGACGCTACAGCATCAACCCAATCTTTTAATTTTGTTCGTCTATCGATAAGTGACTTCGATCGCAAGTCTATGTCATGATTAAACAACATATCATATACCCGAAAATGGGCAGGATATTCTTTGAGCAGGTTTTTGCTGGGTTTTTTCCGACCAAGGCGTTTTTGCAAATCGTTAAAGGGTGCGACAACACCCTCACGTACTATCAATAATTCGCCATCGACAACACCTCTGAATTTTGTTAGGCGCACAATGTCTGGGAAGGCTTGTCCAATATCATCTCCTGTCCTCGAGTAAAGTTTACATTCCTTGCCATCACCTACAAGGATAGCTCTTATTCCGTCCCACTTCCATTCGGCAACAAAGTTTTGGTGCTCTAAATCCATAAGGGCGTCTTTTGTTATCGGATTTGCTAACATCAAAGGTCGAAATATTAATTTGTCATTAATGATTGGTGGCGGCGCTTTTGCCTCTAGCCATGCAAAAAGATCTTGATAGGGAGGCTTAAGTCCGAACCACAGTTCCTCTATTTCTGAGGGCTCTTTATTGCCGTATTCGGCTAATGCGAGCTTGACTAAACGACCAGATACACCAACCCTCAGGTTGCCCATTATTAGTTTTAAAAATGCAAATCTTTCCGATGTATCTATTTTATCTAGGGTGTTCTCAACCAGTTCATAAAAGGTTTTGCGGTTCGCTTTCTGCAAGTCTTTAATAACGTTTGTTAGATTGAGATGTGTCTTGTTGTTGCTAGTGTTTGGCCATAAGAGCGATACTGTTTCAGCTAAGTCACCTACATATTCGTAAGACAGCTCGAATAATTTCTGGTCTGTTCGAGCAGAAATCAAGCTTCGTATTACTGATGTCTTTGCATTAGGCAATTCCAAGCCGCCTGTTAATATAGCGACTGCCCAACCACGGTTTGGATCTTTTTCTTTTTCAAAATAATTGATGAGTAATCGGATGCGACCATTTCTTTGTGGAGTGCAAATAAGATTATCTAAAAGTTCTGAGAAGGCTCTCATTCGTTCTGCTCTTCGTAGCCTATCATGGATAGTGCCCTTGCTCTAATTCCTTTCGTTTCAGCGTAGTGAATTAGTGCTTCCTCACGCCCGTGCGTTACCCAAATATCCGGTGCTTCAACTTCTACTAAGGTTTGTGTCAACTCATCCCAGTCTGCATGGTCAGAAATTATAAGTGGAAGTTCAACACCGCGTTGCCGAGCTCTCTGTCTAATTTGCATCCAGCCGGATGCAAAGCAAACTATGGGATTAGTAAATCTTCGAGACCAACGATCCCTAGTGGCGCTTGGTGGTGCAATAACAATCTGCCCTATAAGGTCTTTTTTGTTTGAGTGCGAAACACTTTTCAATTCACCGAGCGGAACTCCGAGTTGCTTATACAGATTACAAACTTTCTTTATTGCGCCGTGCAAAAATATTGGGCTCTGATACCCTGCTTTTCGTAACAAAGCGATCACACGTTGTGCTTTGCCAAGTGCGTAGGCCCCTATCAAATGAGTACGATCAGGGTTCCGTTCCAATGATGCAAGTAATTTTTTAATCTCAGTGTGATCGTCAGGGTGGCGGAATACCGGAAGGGCAAATGTTGCTTCGGTAATAAAAGTATCACACTGAACAACCTTGAAGGGGAGGCAGGTCGGATCTTGCCGGCGTTTATAATCACCTGATACAACAACCTTGGAACCTCCGTAAGTAAGCACTACCTGGGCACTTCCGATAACGTGTCCTGCCGGCTCTAAAGAAATATTCACACCGTTAAACCTAAGGCTTCTTCCGTATTGGAGTGCTTCTGTTTTTTGCCATGTATTGTTACCCATGCGCATTTTGGCTATTTCGATCGTCTCGGGTGTCGCAATTACCGCCTCATGACCCGGACGGGCGTGATCGGCGTGGCCGTGAGTAACTATTGCCTTCGGTACTGCTTTTATGGGGTCCAAATAAAAATCACCCGGCATGCAGAATAATCCGTGTGGTGTAACCTTAAGCCATGACTGAGGTTTTGGCATGATCTGGCGGATATAAAATTCTGTTAACTAATTCTAAGATGGGGACGTATAACCTTGTATTTATGGTTTTCCAAATAATAAACAAGCACTGCTAATGCATGGCCAAGCTGGTCCGTTGATCTTCAAAAATACTACTATCTTCGCATTCCACGATTTTCTCGGTATTTTTTATTTGTTCGAATTTCCGATAATCTGATTAGATCTATTTCAAACGTTTTGGATTAAAGAGCAATACTCATTATTGATGAACCATCTTATTATCAGTTCCGTTGGCTACAGTTTGAGAAGTTGGAGGAATACGATTGTCAAATTTTGCAAGATTATGTGGCGTTTTCATTCTCTTATTTGTTGGAGGCTGCGTTACAACTACCTCATTGGAAAACGCCACTACAAGGATTCCAATGATTGATGCGCATAGCCAAGCAAGCAAATATTTAGATCTGGATGACATTATTCCCCTGATGAAGAAGGCTGGTGTTTCCCGTACATTGTTGTCTGCACGTCGCGGTTTAAGTTGGCGAAAAATTAGCAGTCTTGCAGTGGCCAATCCTGAACGGATCACAGCATCCATAAGAACAAAAGGTGGCATTTATCGCGATAATTCGCCGAGATATTATCGGCGTCTTAACAAGCAGCTTCAGGATCCAACCTTTGGTGCTATGGCCGAAATTATGATCTACCATGCTGAAAAACGAAAAGGAGATGCCCCTGAAATAGACATGGATTTTGCAGAGCCCCAGGCGGCTGCTGCAATCTCTGCTGCTCGGTCCAAAGGATGGCCTATTGTTTTGCACATTGAATTTCAGTCGGTGCCAGGTGATACATTACAGAGATCATCATTTATGAATCAATTTGAAGAATTTCTTCAAGGCCAGGATAGATATCCTGTTGCATTGATGCATCTTGGTCAGCTACGAGCAAATGAGGCTGGGAGACTGCTGGAAAATCATCATAATTTGCATCTAATCACATCTCGTGCAAATTGGTACGGTATAAAACAAAAGAGTCAACCATGGACCGAAATGGTCGGTGCTAACGGTTTGATTCCAGCCTGGCGTAAATTGGTTCTTCAATATCCAGATAGATTCATCCTCGCTTTTGATAATGTTTGGCAAGAGGATTGGGGTTGGTTTTATATAAAACAAGCTCATATCTGGCAAAAAGTATTGCAAAGCCTGCCTTCTGCTGTAGCTCACGCGGTTGCGCACCGGAATGCTGAGCGTTTGTGGGGATTGCCGACAGCCAATGTACCTTGACGGACGTTTCTAGGCATATGATGGTTAGGTCGCAAAAATCAAACGCTTGAACTGTTCAATCGCTCAAGGAGTTTGTAGTGTAAATTGAGAAATTTATTTTGCTACGCAAATCGGGTGGCCCGTTGGTTGTAAGGAGAAGTAAGCAATGACTGAGAGCATTAAAATTGGGGGTGGTGCGGGATTCCTCGATGATAGGTTGGAGCCTGCGTTGGATATTCTTGAAAATTCTAATGTTGATTTTCTCATGCTGGAGCACCTTGCTGAGCGTACGCTCGCACTTCTTCAGGAAGCTAAGCGTTCAGGTAAGCCCGGACACGTAGCTAATTTACGGCATCGAATGGAAACACTTCTGCCGACTGCTGTAGAGAAAAAAGTCCGAATAGTTACAAATCTTGGTGGGGCTGATCCGATTGGTGCTGCGAAGTTAGTTTGCGACGTTGCCAAAGAGCATGGTTTAAACAACTTGAAGGTTGCTGCGATTACGGGTGATGATGTTACTGAGATGGTAAGAGAATTAGATCCGGTTTTGGCAGAAACCGGACAAAAGCTTTCAAACCTTGGCACACCTTTGATTTGTGCCAACGCGTATATCGGAGCATTCGAAATGAAAGATGCCCTTGACCAGGGTGCCGATGTTGTCCTTGCGGGCCGAGTTGCTGATCCAGCATTAGCCGTTGCCCCCTTAGCTCACCATTTTGGCTGGGGTCCGGAAGACTATGATAAATTAGCCTTAGGAACCATGACCGGTCATATGCTTGAGTGCGCAGGGCACGCGACAGGAGGAAATTATGCAGACGGCGGGAAACGAGTAGTCCCCGACCTTGATCGCCTAGGGTTTCCGATAGCAGAAGTTAGCGATGAGGGTGTCATAATCACGAAGACACACGGGTCTGGAGGGCTTGTTGATCGGCATGTGGTTCGACAGCAACTCCTTTATGAGCTTGGCGACCCTGGTGATTACCGTACCCCAGACGTTGTTATGGATATTAACGAAGTTGAGGCAGAAGACTTAGGTAAGGATCGTGTTCGGCTGTCGGGCGTCCGAGGACGGAAACGTCCAGATCAACTTAAAGTTCTATGCGGCGTTGATAATGGATGGCTCGGAGTTGCAGAAATTTCTTACGGTGGATGGAATGCTGCTGGGCGCGCTAAACTCGCAGGCGAAGTTGTCACTAAACGTCTGCGGCGCGATAAGGCAGTATCGAATTTGCCATTGCGAGTGGATATCATTGGGGTAAATAGTGTCTTCTCGTTTGGAGAGCCTAACGAAGAAATGCTTGATGCCCGGCTGAGGTTTTGTGTGCGGGCGCCTGATAAGGAGAGTGCTCAGGCGGCTTTGGCAGAGGCTGAAACATTAGCAACTAATGGCCCTGCTGGTGGCGGCGGAAAAACGCAATCGTTACGAAGAACTATTCGTACTTATGCTACCTATCTGCCTCGGGAAAAGATCCAACCTAATTTTCAGATGGTGCAATAATGGCAAGATTACAGCTTCATAAAATAGCGCACGGGCGTGCCGGTGATAAAGGCAATCGATCCAATATCGGACTCATTCCTTATCGCGATGAGGATTATGATTTATTGTCTGAGCAAGTGACGGAAGAGGCAGTCAAAGATTATTTTGGTCATATCGTTAAAGGAGATGTAAAGCGGTTTGACCTTCCATCGCTCAAGGCTTTTAACTTTATATTAGACGAAGCACTCGAGGGTGGAGTTAATGATTCCCTTGCGGTAGACACGCACGGTAAATCGAGAGCTTCAATATTGCTGTGCATGGAAATTGAGGTGCCTGACAACCATTGGGTGTTTGCTGAATGTTGAAACAGACCAACCGGCGCTATCATCAAAACACGATAAACGGGTTGACCGGGTGGATGAAAAATATCGGCTGAAAAATATACGTAGACCAACGTTGAGTAATGGACTTTGAACATATGGACATAACTCTCAGGCCACCTACCTCCAATGATGCATCAGCTCTGGAGAAACTCTTTCTTCAACTGGGCTATGAATTAAATAGGACAGAGATTCAAAAAAAAACTAGCATGCTGGCAAGAATGCCCGGAACCCACATGATAGTAGCTGAGATGGACACACAGGTTGTTGGTTTTATCAGCCTACAAATTCTCCACTGGCCTCACGTTATCAAGCCTGTTTCTCGAATTACTACGTTGGTTATTGATGAGCAATGGCGCGGTAAGGGAGTAGGGAGTAAAATGATCAGCCACGTCGAAAAGCTGGCAATGTCTGATGGATGTTCATTAGTGGAAGTCACCAGCGCGACACACCGAGCAGAGGGGGGCACACACACTTTTTATCACCAACTCGGCTATAGAAACGCAGTGAATGAAACCACTTACTTCCGTAAAAATTTGGGAAAGTAAGTTTTACTCTAATGTCAGGATATTCAATGCTGGCGCTACGCCTTTAATAAGTTTTACCACTGCGAAGGTGTGGCCTTTACCTATGTTATCAGTCGGTGAGCCAGAGTAAGCTGCTGTTTTTATATCTGTAACTATTTCCATTGCAGCATGATGATGACCGAGGGCGACATAGTCGCATGGGCTCTCTTCGACTTCTTGCAATGTGATAGGAGATGATCGCTCGCTATCTTTTTCATTTCCAACAAATAATCCATGCCCCATCCCAAGATACCAATCACAACCCTCGGGGCGTGTTGGACAATTACTGAGCGGGCGATATTCGGGCGTATGAGATACCATTGCTTTTCCCCAAATTGCTACGCCATGGTCTTCGGCCCAAACTACTTCTCCATTTGGGTTAGCTAGCATTACGACGTTTTCGATAGCATTAAAGTCATGCCGTTCAAAAACACCATTTGGTTGCATACAGTCGTGATTACCGGGTATGACAAACACTTTGAATGGCAAACTTTCTAGTACACGCATCGCCCAAAGCACAATGCTATCATCCGCTCGATTGCTATCGAAAAGATCCCCGGCGATTAAGAGAAGGTGTGGATCGGATTTCTTAATTTGTTGAAGAGTTTTTACAAATAAGGCACTAGGACTTTGATTGTCTGGTGAATACCCGTCTCCATCTAAATGCAGATCGGAGCAGTGTGCTATTCTGAGTGGGTGCGGCATGAAGCTTCCCTGCTAATTCGATAACAGTATGTGTTGTAACATAATCAATATTCTAACCAAAAAGAGTGTTGCGTACTATTTTTGAAGGGAAACTTCCTCTTTTGTTTTTAATAGCCTCCGTATGTGCCGGAGTTATAGCTGGTGATTGCTTTTTGCAACTTCGTGAAATCAGGACAACCTCTTGGGCATAATTTTTGTAATTTTTTCCAATTCTTTTGGGCTTCAGCTGGTTTCTTCAAAGTTAAAAACAATTCGCCTTGATAATCCAAGGCCCCTTTATGTTTTGGGTTAATTTTAAGGGCCTTATTGTAGGCGGCCATTGATTTGTCAAATTTCTTCATCTTTCTATAGGCAAACCCAAGATTATAATAAATGTCTGCATTTTTCTTATCGGCGTCGAGTGCTTCTTTGAGGAAATACACGGCGTAATCATACTTTTTTGCTTTGATTTGTTTTTTTGCAGCAGAAAGGTCCTGCAACGCTTTTCTCTTTAGCTGCTCTTCGCTAAGAGGATCATCAGCGGCACGGACTTGATTTGTTTGTAGAACCAATAAAAGAGCGAGTAACGCAAGCCGCAATAGTTGCATTTAAATTTCTCCTGAAATGAGTTGAGGTTAGGTCCTTCACGCCCCATATATATTTTAGGACTGTAAAAATCCAATCTAAATGGCGCGTCTGGTATGAAAAACCTCTAACTGTACTTTGCACAATTGTGATTAATAGGGTCGCAGATGGCGTGCTGCATAATTGCTTTGGAGTCCTCGGTAAAATGGTTTAAACGTCTAAAAGCCCATTTAGGGTAGCTTGGCTTTGGTGCTCTTGTTTTGATGCTTAAAAAAACTTATAGGAATCAGTGGCTTACGTTCTACCTTGCTGAGTGCTGTTATACGCACTTGCGCCAGCGCTTTCTCTCACTATATTGCAGCGAAAGTAGGACGGAAGTTCGTCCAATGTCGTTTCTTTATTGCGGAGTTGTATCCGCTTTTTGGCAAGGTTGGAAATGACGGAGTTATTGAAAGAATACGTTCCGATTGTAATATTTTTAGCGATCGCTATAGGCATGGCTGGAGCTATGCTGCTCGCAAGTTTCATAGTCGCTCGTCAAAAGCCTGACTCTGAAAAACTTTCGGCCTACGAATGTGGTTTTGAGGCATTCGATGATGCCCGAAGTCAGTTTGACGTTCGGTTTTATCTGGTTGCGATACTTTTTATTATTTTCGATTTGGAAGTCGCTTTTTTATTCCCATGGGCTGTTGCACTCGGTGATATTGGCGTTTTTGGGTTTTGGTCTATGATTCTATTTTTAGGAATTTTGACTGTCGGTTTTATCTACGAATGGCGCAAAGGGGCTTTAGAATGGGAGTAGGGCTTGACAACAATATACAACCGTCAACTGATGGCCCCAACGGAGTTTTGACTGCCGTTACAGAAGAGTTGACTGATAAGGGTTTTGTTGTTGCTAACTTCGACAAGTTAGTCAACTGGGCTCGTACGGGATCACTGTGGCCAATGACGTTTGGTCTTGCTTGTTGTGCGGTTGAAATGATGCACGCCTACATGCCTCGTTACGACCTTGACAGATTTGGAGTGGTTCCACGAGGTTCTCCACGCCAGTCCGATGTTATGATCGTGGCCGGCACACTCACAAATAAAATGGCTCCGGCTTTGCGCAAGGTATATGACCAAATGGCCGAACCTCGGTGGGTAATTTCTATGGGAAGCTGCGCGAATGGAGGGGGTTATTATCATTACTCATACTCGGTGGTGCGCGGGTGCGATCGTATCGTACCAGTTGATATTTACGTGCCTGGGTGCCCACCTACTGCCGAAGCGTTGGTTTATGGGATTTTGCAATTACAAAAGAAAATTCGTAGGACCGGAACGATAGCTCGTTGAGCGTTCCGGACCAAGTTACAAACAATGATAGTTGTCTCGTACAATGGATGAAAAAAGCCAGACATTACTGGAGCTTCAGGAGCATTTGGTTCATCTTTGCCCCTCGGATATCAAAACTCGGGGTGTTGCAAACGGTGAGTTAACGATACACGTAGAAGCTTCCCAATTGGTTAAGGTATTGCGAGTTTTGAAAACAGATACTTCCTGTTTATTCCAAGTTCTCGTGGATATATGTGGCGTTGATTTTCCTCTTCGTGAGCCAAGGTTTGATGTCGTTTATAATCTGTTATCGCTAAAACATAATCTTAGAATAAAAGTCAAAGTCACCGTGGATGAGGAAGATTGGGTGCCAACGATTTCTGGCATATTTCCTGCTGCGGGCTGGTATGAACGTGAAGTTTGGGACTTATACGGAATATTTTTCAAAGACCATCCAGATTTGCGTCGGATACTTACTGATTACGGGTTTGACGGGCACCCTCTTCGAAAGGACTTTCCATTAACGGGGTACGTGGAAGTTCGCTACGATGATGAGGAGCGACGAGTGGTTTACGAGCCAGTAAAACTCACACAAGATTTTCGCAATTTTGACTTCTTGAGCCCATGGGAAGGTATGACCCCAGATTTGCCGGGGGACGAAAAATCTGACACCAAGGATCCTGAGGGGACTGCATAAATATGGCTTCCGAACAAAAGCTCAAAACAATGACCATTAATTTTGGTCCGCAGCATCCAGCGGCTCACGGGGTTTTGCGCATGGTGATGGAGATGGATGGTGAGATTGTGGAGCGCATTGATCCGCATATTGGTCTCTTGCACCGTGGTACAGAAAAGCTGATTGAGTATAAAACTTTTCTTCAGGCAATTCCCTATTTTGATCGGCTAGACTATGTAGCGCCAATGAATCAAGAACATGCTTTTGTTCTTGCTGCAGAAAAACTTTTGAAAATTGAAGTTCCAAGACGCGGACAATTCATTCGTGTTCTTTACGATGAATTGGGCCGTATTTTGAATCACCTTCTTAATTTAACGGCCTTTGCGCTCGATGTTGGGGCCATGACGCCGATGCTCTGGGCATTTGAACACCGAGAAATACTCATGGAATTCTATGAGCGTGCGTCGGGAGCCCGATTACATGCAGCCTACTATCGCGTAGGTGGGGTGCACCAAGACTTGCCCGCTGGATTGTTGGAAGACATAGAAGAGTGGGCGGTTGGCTTCCCCAAATTTATTGATGATTTAGAAACGCTGCTTAACGAAAACCGAATTTTCAAGCAGCGGACGGTTGATGTAGGTATTGTTTCGGCAAAAGATGCTATGGGTTGGGGGTTCTCTGGTCCCATGCTAAGAGGCTCAGGGATCCCGTGGGATCTTAGGAAGTCCCAACCTTACATGGTATATGACGAGCTGCAGTTTGATATCCCAGTGGGTAAGAATGGCGATTGCTACGACCGGTATCTTTGCCGTGTTGAGGAAATTCGTCAAAGTTTGAAGATAATTCATCAATGTATTGATAAAATGCCCTCTGGTGACGTTCTGGCGCGCGGCAAAGCTGCGCCACCGTCGCGCGGTGAAATGAAGCGTTCAATGGAGGCATTGATACACCATTTTAAACTTTATACAGAGGGTTTTCATGTGCCTGACGGCGATACTTATACCGCGGTCGAGGCGCCGAAAGGCGAGTTTGGTGTGTATCTCGTTGCAGACGGTACCAATAAACCGTATCGATGCAAAATCAGAGCTCCGGGATATGCTCACCTTCAAGCAATGGACCATATTTGTAAGGGGCATATGTTGGCTGACTCCGTCGCAGTGCTCGGCTCTATGGATATTGTATTTGGCGAGATAGACCGATAGGTGCGGGAGTGGGTAGTAATTTCACATTTATTGGGGAATACGAGGGTGAGGTAAAACGCGCTTTGGCTAAATACCCCGAGGACCGCAAACAAAGCGCTGTTTTGCCGCTGCTTGATTTAGCTCAACGCCAAATTGGAGGATATGTTTCTGATGAGGCTATCGATGAAATATCAACTATGCTTGAAATGCCGCGCATAAGAGTCATCGAGGTAGCAACATTCTACACCATGATCAATCTCAAGCCTGTTGGAAAGTTTCTCCTTCAATGTTGTACCACAACACCGTGCTGGCTTAGGGATTCGTCGGCTGTGGTGGACGCTATTAAAGAACACCTTGGAATTGGAATGGGCGAAACAACCGATGACGGTGTGTTTAGTTTGATGGAGGTTGAGTGTGTTGGTGCATGCGTTAACGCGCCCGTGGTTCAGATCAACGACGATCTTTACGAGGATTTGACGCCTGAGAATGTGATTGATGTGCTTGAAGAACTTAGGGCGGGTAGACAGCCAACGATTGGTTCGCAAGTGGGCCGAACCAGTTCTGAACCGATCGAAGGAAGAACTACATTAATTGAGGCGATGAAGTAAATGTTACAGGATAAAGATCGTATCTTTACAAATCTTTACGGTTTTGAGGATTGGGAGTTAAAGGCGGCACGCTCTAGAGGCGTGTGGGACGGCACAGCGGATTTAATCAAAAAAGGCCGTGGCTGGATTATTGAGGAGATGAAGGCCTCGGGGTTGCGCGGTCGTGGCGGGGCTGGTTTCCCGACGGGACTTAAGTGGTCATTTATGCCTCAAGAGGAAAGTGAACGTCCCCACTATCTTGTTGTGAATGCGGATGAAAGTGAGCCTGGAACATGCAAGGATCGTGATATATTACGCCACGATCCCCATAGGCTGATCGAAGGGTGTTTAGTGGCAGGATTTGCTATGGGTGCTCACTCTGCGTACATTTACGTTCGAGGTGAATTCTACAATGAAGCAATGAGATTAGAAGCTGCTGTTGCAGAGGCTTATGAGGCTAAGTTGTTGGGTTCAAATGCAGCAAATTCAGACTGGGCTTTCGACGTGTATGTTCATCGCGGGGCCGGCGCTTACATTTGTGGAGAGGAGACTGCCCTATTAGAAAGTCTAGAGGGCAAAAAAGGTCAGCCGAGATTAAAACCCCCTTTCCCGGCAATGTCCGGCTTATATGGTTGCCCTACAACCGTAAACAACGTTGAAACTATTGCTGTTGCCCCAACAATTCTTCGACGCGGCGCATCTTGGTTCACTTCGTTTGGTCGCGAGAACAACCATGGCACAAAAGTTTTTTGTATTTCAGGGCATGTCAATCAGCCGTGTAATGTTGAAGAGGCCATGTCGACGCCTCTTAAAGATTTGATTGAAAAGCACGCTGGAGGCGTGCGTGGTGGTTGGGATAATTTGCTAGCGGTGATACCTGGCGGCAGTTCTACGCCATGCATTCCAAGAGAAGTTTGTGATGATATTCTCATGGATTTTGATGCGCTTAAAGAAGCCCAGACTGGTCTCGGTACCGCCGCGGTCATCGTGATGGATAAATCAACAGACATAATAAAGGCGATTGCCCGGCTTGCTTATTTTTATAAGCACGAGAGTTGTGGTCAGTGCACACCTTGTCGGGAGGGTACCGGTTGGATGTGGCGAGTTTTAGAGCGTCTAGCTGCAGGCAACGCTACAGTAGACGAAATAGATACTTTATTGGAAGTGTCAAAGCAGGTGGAAGGACATACGATTTGCGCGCTTGGTGATGCCGCGGCTTGGCCGGTTCAGGGTTTAATACGTCACTTTAGGCCAGTTATTGAAGAGCGTATCCTAAAAGTGCAGAATTCTGTAGTAACGGCGCAAGCGGCCGAATAGGTGGATTGAAGGTTATACGATGCCAAAAGTTACGATTGATGGTGAAGAGTTAGAGGTTGAGGCGGGGGTTTCGGTGCTCCAAGCCTGTGAGCAGGCTGGCGTGGAGATACCACGCTTTTGTTACCACGAGAGACTATCAGTTGCCGGTAATTGCAGAATGTGTCTTGTTGAGGTGTCCCCTGGCCCCCCGAAACCCCAGGCCTCATGCGCCTTGCCGGTTTCCGACGGAATGGAGATCAAAACAGACAGCGATATGGTCCGTAAAGCACGCAAGGGTGTGATGGAATTTCTTTTGATAAACCACCCACTTGATTGCCCAATTTGTGATCAGGGCGGCGAGTGTGATCTGCAAGACCAGGCTGTCGCATACGGGCACGAGGGCAGCCGATATGACGAAAACAAGCGCGCAGTAAAAGAAAAATATATGGGGCCTTTAGTGAAAACGATTATGACACGTTGCATACATTGCACGCGTTGTGTGCGTTTTTCATCTGAAGTTGCTGGCGTGGATTCTATCGGGTTGTTAAACCGAGGGGAACACGCTGAGATTTCAACGTTAGAGGAGGCGATACATTCCGAGCTTTCGGGAAACGTTATTGATCTGTGCCCGGTAGGAGCATTGACTTCTAAGCCATATGCTTTTACTGCCCGTCCTTGGGAGCTTACTAAAACTGAAAGTATAGACGTCATGGATGCACAAGGATCCAACATTCGCGTGGATGCACGTGGAAATGAGGTTCTGCGTATTCTGCCGCGGTTGCACGAGGAAATTAATGAGGAATGGATATCAGATAAAACACGTTTTGCATGTGATGGGCTCTCTCGCCAACGCTTGGATCGACCGTATGTTCGCGGTGAGCACGGGAAGTTAGTCCCAGTCGATTGGGGAACAGCATTTTCAACGGTTGCAGAAAAAATAAAGCCGTTAAAAGGGCAGGGTATGGCCGCGCTTGCGGGTGATTTAGCGTGCATTGAGAGTATGTATGCACTGAAAGAATTAATGCATTCGCTTGGTTGCCCTAATCTTGATTGTCGACAAGATGGCGCAAAGCTTTCAGCGAAACATCGCGCAGGATACATCTTTAATTCTGGTATAGCTGGGATTGATGAAACCGATTCTTTGCTATTAATCGGGACTAACCCTCGTGTCGAGGCATCCGTCCTTAATGCTCGTATTCGTCGTAATTGGTTTACCAGGGGATTGCCGATTGCATTAATTGGGGAACCTTCTGATTTAACTTACGAGTATGAGCATCTGGGTAATAACGTTGACTCACTTCGTGCTATCGCCGAAGGTAGCCACTCTTTTTCAGGGATCCTTTCCGCATCAGAAAAGCCTATGGTGATAATAGGAATGGGTGCGCTGACCCGGGCAGATGGGGAGGCCATCCTTGCTATGGCAAAAAAAGTCGCTGATGTGCATGGAATTGTTACCGATGATTGGAACGGTTTTAACGTACTTCATACAGCTGCGGCACGGGTCGGCGGGCTAGACATTGAATTTGTCCCTGCCAATGGTGGTGGTGGCGTTGATGAAATTCAGACTAGGGCACAGTCTGGCGAAATTGGGCTCGTTTATCTATTAGGTGCCGATGAGGTAAATATGGATGGTTTTGGTGACGCGTTCATTGTTTACCAAGGGCACCATGGCGATGCCGGTGCCCACAGAGCGGACGTTATATTGCCGGGTGCTGCGTATACCGAAAAACCCGCTACCTATGTGAACACCGAGGGTCGTGTGCAGATGGCGGCACGTGCTACATTTCCACCAGGTGAAGCACGGGAGGATTGGGCGGTAATCCGTGCGTTGTCTGGGGCTTTAAATCATCCGTTGCCTTTTGATACTCTCGATGAGCTTAGAGGAAAACTTCGGAGCTCCTACCCCTCAATGCTAGCCCTGAATACTTTAACGGCAGCTAAATGGTATGGTTTTAAACCTAATGAAGGTAAAGTCGACCCGGCACCTTTAACAAATATTGTGTCAAACTTTTATATGACTAATTCTATCACAAGGGCCTCAGAAACGATGGCGCAATGCACTGAAGAATTAGGCGTAAATTCCTTGAAGGCTACAGGAACCAATGGCTGAATTTTTCCAATTATATGTCGCGCCGGTCGCATGGATCATTGGGGGTATTCTGGCTATTACAGTACCTCTTCTTCTTGGCGTGGCGTACCTTACTTTGGCTGAAAGAAAGGTTATTGGGTGGATCCAACTGCGGCGTGGACCGAACGTTGTGGGCCCGTTCGGATTACTCCAGCCTATCGCAGACGGGCTTAAGCTGTTTTTAAAGGAAACTGTTATTCCTGCCAGTGCCAACCGAGTTGTATTTGTGCTAGCACCCATGATTACTTTTATATTGGCTTTGATAGCTTGGGCAGTAATCCCATTTGGTGAGGGACTGGTGCTCGCCGATATCAACGTCGGCGTACTCTATCTTTTTGCGATTTCCTCTCTCGGTGTTTACGGCATCATAATGGCCGGCTGGGCATCTAATTCAAAATACGCTTTTCTTGGTGCACTGCGCTCCGCTGCACAGATGGTCTCTTACGAAGTATCAATTGGCTTTGTGATAATAACCGTATTACTAGCGGTTGGATCGCTTAACCTCAGTGACATTGTTGTGGCGCAGAAAGGTGGAATTCTGCACTGGCATTTTTTGCCCTTACTGCCCATGTTTGTTGTTTTCTTTATTTCAGCTCTGGCTGAAACAAACCGCGCACCTTTTGATTTGCCTGAGGCTGAAGCGGAATTAGTTTCCGGGTACAATGTGGAATATTCATCAATGACGTTTGCTATGTTCTTTCTCGGGGAATATGCCAACATGATTTTGATGAGTGGTATGACCGTGGTGTTATTCCTAGGAGGATGGTTACCTCCTTTTGACATGTATCCCTTTACTGTTGTCCCTGGCCCGATTTGGTTCGTTTTAAAAATTATGGCCGTGCTTTTTCTCTTTCTATGGGTGCGCGCCACTTTTCCGCGTTATCGTTATGATCAATTAATGCGCCTCGGTTGGAAGGTTTTTCTTCCCCTTTCATTGGTATTCGTAGTACTTACCGCAGGTTTTCTTCTTGTTTTTGATCTTTTGCCGGTTGCAGGGGGGAGGTAATTAGTAACATGTCTATACTTGACCGTGCAGCACGTGGTTTTTTGTTGGTAGAGCTTATTGCTGGCATGTGGCTTACGTTTAAATCTATGTTTAAACCGAAGTACACTATAAATTATCCCTATGAAAAAGGGCCACTTAGCCCAAGGTTTCGAGGAGAACACGCCCTCAGGAGATATCCCAACGGTGAGGAGCGATGCATTGCATGCAAGCTTTGTGAAGCTGTATGTCCTGCACAGGCGATAACGATTGAGGCAGAGCCTAGGGAGGATGGTTCACGCCGCACTACACGCTATGATATAGACATGACTAAATGTATTTATTGTGGTTTCTGCCAAGAAGCGTGCCCAGTTGACGCAATAGTGGAAGGGCCTAATTATGAATTTTCCAAAGAAACGCGAGAGGAGCTTTTTTATAATAAGGGAAAATTATTGAGGAATGGTGAACGTTGGGAAAGTGAATTAGCCAATAATATAAACCTCGACGCACCGTATAGATAAAAAAGTTTTGGCACTTTAACAAAGGATAGTGGCGTTCATGATGGTGCAAGCAATAGCGTTTTATGTTTTCGCTAGCGTTACTATCGCTTCGGCGGCAATGGTGATTGGCTCGCGTAATCCAGTGCATTCAGTTCTTTTCTTAATTCTGGCTTTTTTTAATTCTGCCGGTCTCTTTGTCTTAATGGGGGCAGAATATCTCGCAATGACATTGGTAATAGTTTATGTAGGCGCAGTCGCTGTGTTGTTTCTTTTTGTTGTTATGATGCTCGACATAAATTTTGTGCAACTTAGGCAGGGTTTTTTGCAATACCTTCCAATCGGCGGATTGATTGGTCTTGTCCTTATTTTAGAGTTACTAATGGTGGTCAGTGGCTGGGTTATTTCTCCTGCTGACTTAAAGAGTGCTTCAGTCAACACCCAGGTTATTGATGGTGTGTCCAATACATTGGCACTGGGTCGTCTGATATATACTAAATACGTTTACCTTTTTCAGGCTTCTGGTCTTATTTTATTGATCGCAATGCTGGGAGCTATTGTACTCACTTTGAGACAGCGTGAAGGTGTGAAAAGGCAACGCATAACGGCTCAGCTAGATCGGAAACCCGAAGAAGCCATTGAAATTATCGACGTTAAAACGGGTAGCGGGGTTTAGTTTTGGAAATTACACTTGGGCACTATCTAGGGCTTGGAGCCGTGCTTTTTGCCCTTGGTCTTTTCGGTATTTTTATTAATCGTAAAAACGTAATTATTATTTTGATGTCAATAGAGCTTATGTTGCTTGCTGTTAATATCAATTTTGTTGCTTTTTCCACGCATCTCCAAAACTTGGTCGGTCAAGTTTTTGCTCTGTTTGTTCTAACTGTAGCTGCTGCAGAGGCAGCAATCGGACTGGCTATCCTGGTGGTTTATTATCGGAATCGTGGTTCGATTGCGGTTGAAGATATCAATATGATGAAAGGCTGATGGTTAATGGAAACTTTAGCCGTTTTTCTTCCGTTATTAGGTGCTGTATTAGCAGGTTTGTTCGGTTTTGTTTTGCGTGATCGGGGTGCAGCTCTCGTCACGTCTTCGTTACTTACAATATCAGCAGTTTTATCATGGGTATTATTTTACGACGTGATATGGGGGGCAGGGCCTCGTACTGTACATCTATTAAATTGGGTGTCGGTTGATAAGTTTATTTTTGATTGGGCACTTCTTATCGACCAATTGACAGTGGTAATGCTCGTTGTAGTGACCACCGTTTCCAGTGTAGTTCACTGGTATTCCATAGGATATATGCACCACGACAAATCTATACCCCGTTTCTTCTCCTATCTTAGTTTTTTTACCTTTTTCATGTTGATGTTGGTCACCTCCGATAATTTAATTCAAATGTTTTTTGGTTGGGAGGGTGTCGGGTTATGCTCCTATTTGTTGATTGGTTTTTGGTTTGATAAACCGAGTGCCAATGCCGCTGCGATAAAAGCATTTGTTGTCAACAGAGTAGGTGATTTTGGCTACGCGCTCGGTATATTTGGCGTTTTTGTTCTGTTTGGAACTATCCAACTTGATAACATTTTTCTTGCGGCATCCAGCAAGTCGGAAGCAGAAATAATATTTCTGGGAGTAGAATTTCACGCGATCACAATCTTATGTCTTCTCTTGTTTATTGGCGCAATGGGAAAATCAGCCCAACTTGGGCTTCATACTTGGTTGCCTGATGCAATGGAAGGTCCGACACCCGTGTCTGCTCTCATACATGCAGCGACAATGGTGACTGCCGGCGTTTTCATGGTATGTCGTTTATCTCCATTATTTGAGTACTCTGAAACAGCCCTTGCTGTCGTGGCTGTCGTCGGTGCGTCAACAGCTTTTTTTGCAGCAACCGTCGGCCTCACGCAGAATGATATCAAACGGGTGATTGCGTATTCAACCTGCTCTCAATTGGGATACATGTTTTTTGCTGCTGGTTTATCTGCCTACGGTGCGGCGATGTTCCACTTGTTTACACATGCCTTTTTTAAGGCGTTGCTATTCCTCGGGTCTGGTTGTGTCATACACGCTATGTCTGACGAGCAGGATATGCGCAAGATGGGCGGAATTCGTAAGTTGGTACCCATCACGTATGTTTATATGTGGATTGGCTCGCTGGCTCTCGCTGGAATAGGTATTCCTGGATTGGGCGGATTTGCTGGTTTTCACTCGAAAGATATAATCCTTGAATCCGCATGGGCAGCGGATAGCATTTACGGATATTACTCATTTTGGCTTGGCTTAATTGCGGCCCTAATGACTGCATTTTATTCTTGGAGGCTATTGTTTCTTACCTTTCACGGACAGGCGCGTTGCGACGAGCGCACGCTTGCCCATGTTCATGAATCTCCGGCTATTATGTGGGTGCCGCTGCTCGTTCTTGCAGCTGGTGCTCTAATAGCTGGCTACCTGGGGCACACAGCCTTTGCTGGCGGGGGCGATCAAATGAGGTCATTTTGGGGGAATGCGTTATTTATGCTTCCCACTCATACGGCATTAGAGAATGCTCACAATGTACCTCTGTGGGTAAAAGTGTCTCCGCTTGCTGCAGGTATTGTGGGAATTTCAATTGCTTACATTTTCTATATTCGAAACGATAAGTTGCCTATGATTTGTGCCGCACGGTTCAGGCCACTTTACAAAATATCATACAATAAATGGTATTTCGATGAGCTGTACGACCGGATCTTCGTAAGGCCCTCATTTGCTATAGGACGGTATCTTTGGAAATCTGGTGACGGAGCCGTGATAGATAGGCTTGGTCCTGATGGCGTTGCGATGATTACTTTACGCTTTTCGAAGTTGGTTAGTATTCTACAAACTGGGTATGTCTACCACTATGCATTCGCTATGTTGATTGGGCTTGTTGGCCTTGTAAGCTGGTACCTTTTTTCAGAATTTTTGCGGTAGGATTCATGTCGAATTTATATCTGCTCAGTCTTACTATATTCACACCTTTAGTGGGTGTTTTATTTATTCTGCTAACCTACCTCTTGCGAGAAGACCAAGAGGCTGCCGATAATAGTGCACGTTGGATTGCGGTATGGGCTTCTGTAGCAACATTTGTTGTATCTCTTTTTCTTTGGGTAGACTTTGACCCCACAAAAGCGGGTTTTCAGTTCATTGAAAAAGTAGAATGGATATCGTCGCTGGGTATCCATTATCATGTTGGTATTGATGGGATATCGTTATTTTTTGTGTTGCTCTCAACCTTCTTAACCCCCATTTGTGTCATAGCGAGTTGGACAGCAATTCGAAATCATGTTCGGGAATATATGATAGCCTTTTTGGCATTAGAAACCTTTATGGTTGGGGTTTTTTGTGCCCTTGACATGGTATTATTTTATATTTTCTTCGAGGCAGTTCTCATCCCAATGTTTATTATCATCGGTGTATGGGGTGGTCCACGGCGGGTTTATGCCTCATTCAAACTTTTTTTATATACCTTGCTCGGTTCGGTTTTGATGCTACTAGCTATGCTCGTTATTTATATAACTGCAGGCACCACAAACATTCCTGATCTTATGACATATGAATTCAATCGTGGTCTTCAAATTTGGCTTTGGCTCGCCTTCTTCGCTTCTTTTGCTGTCAAAATTCCAATGTGGCCGGTGCATACGTGGCTTCCTGATGCTCACGTTGAAGCTCCTACCGCGGGGTCGGTGATTCTTGCTGGTGTGCTCTTAAAAATGGGTGGCTATGGTTTTCTACGATTTTCATTGCCCATGTTCCCGCTTGCTTCAGATGTTTTCGCGCCAGTCGTTTTTCTACTAAGCATTATAGCTGTTATATACACGTCGCTTGTCGCACTAGCACAAGAAGATATGAAAAAACTCATTGCTTATTCCTCCGTAGCACATATGGGATTTGTTACTGTTGGGATTTTCGTCGCTAACCAGCAAGGTGTGACGGGCGCAATTATTCAAATGCTCAGTCACGGCATTGTTTCAGCTGCGTTATTTTTATGTGTAGGGGTTGTCTATGACAGGCGGCATAGTCGTGTTATTGCGGATTATGGAGGGTTAGTTCATCGGATGCCCAAGTATGCCGCCGTGTTTATGATCTTTATGCTTGCATCAATAGGGTTGCCTGGCACGAGCGGGTTTGTTGGCGAATTACTTGTATTACTAGGTGCTTTTAAGTCAAACACTTGGATCGCAGCTTTAATAGCAACCGGCCTTATTCTAGGGGCAGCGTATATGCTTTACCTCTACAGACGCATCATCTTTGGGTTGCTCAAAAAGGACGAGCTATTGAGTATTGCCGATCTTAATAAAAGAGAAATTTTGGTTTTTACGCCCTTGGTGTTGGTCGTTCTTTGGATGGGCATTTATCCCACATCTTTTCTGGAGCCGATGGAAATTTCTATCACCAAGCTATTAGTCGATTATGATTATGCTTTAGCTAGTTACGAGGCCGCAACTCCAAATAATAATATGGCGTTTCGCTAGGGGCTTATTTGTATGAATAGTTTTGTTGACCTCCTTATTTCTTTGCCTGAGCTTTTGTTGGTCGTAACCGCAATGGGCATGATGGTAGTTGGTGTCTACACGTCCGCAGATAGGGCATATACTTTAATCTCTAATGCAGCCGTGCTTAGTCTTTTTGTGGCAATCGGACTTGTACTATTTTCCAAAACAGGGACGAAACTGGCCTTTAATGACTTATTTATTAATGACGGTTTTGCACAATATATTAAAGTTATTGTGCTGCTGGCGGCTGCTTTAGTTATCTTAATCGGCGATCGCGCGGTGCGAAAAATTAAAATAGCACATTTTGAATACCCTATTCTTATAACCTTTGCGACTATAGGCATGATGTTAATGGTTTCGGCCAATGACCTAATGTCGCTCTACATAGGTTTAGAGTTACAAAGTTTAGCTCTTTATGTTGTTGCCGCTTTAAATCGAGACTCGTTGCGCTCTAGCGAAGCAGGACTAAAATATTTCGTCTTGGGTGCGTTGTCTTCAGGGATGCTTTTGTACGGCTGTTCCTTGATTTATGGATATGCAGGGACAACCAGTTTCGCAGGCCTCGAGACTGCAATAGCTGGTGCAAGTAATATCTCTTTGGGTTTATTGACCGGGCTGGTTTTTTTAATTGTCGGTTTAGCTTTTAAAGTGGCGGCTGTCCCTTTTCACATGTGGACGCCAGACGTTTATGAAGGGGCGCCAACACCTGTGACAGCTTTTTTTGCAGCTGCACCAAAAGTAGCTGCCATGGCACTTTTTGTCCGGATAACTATGGGGCCGTTCCAGGGCATGGCGGATCAATGGCAACAGATCATTATAGTGCTCTCAGTTCTTTCGATGGTACTCGCGGCGCTTGCTGCAATAAGCCAAACAAATATAAAACGTCTTATGGCCTACAGTTCAATTGGCCATGCGGGTTACGCATTGATTGGTCTCGGGGCGTGTACGAAAGAAGGCACGACCGCAGTATTAATATACTTAGCTATTTATATTGTAATGGTTATAGGGACTTTCGCCTGTATTTTATGCATGAAGAGAAAAGGTAGCAGCGTCGAGCAAATTAGCGATCTAGCGGGATTAGGCAAATCGCATCCAGCGATAGCAGCAGCTCTACTATTGTTTATGTTTTCGATGGCTGGAATACCACCGCTCGCCGGATTTTTCGGTAAACTATATATTTTTCTTGCTGCGATCGAAGCTGAATTGTATTCGCTCGCTGTCATCGGTGTTCTCGCTAGTGTAGTTGGTTCATTCTATTATCTTCGTATAGTTAAGGTTATGTACTTCGATAATTTATCGGACGAGCTTGATAGTGCCATTGGAAAGCGGATAAGTGTGATTATTTCGCTCTGCGCCTTGACAATTTTATTGTTTTTCTTGAGTCCTTCATTGCTTGTTGATAGCGCGTCTACTGCGGCGTCCGTCCTTTTTGAAAAATAGTTTAGGATTGGTAATGGCCGACTTCAGTGATGGGATTCGTATTCTTAGATACGGGGTACTTGACTCCACAAATGAGCAAGCCAAACTACTGGTTAAGGCCGGCTTTTCGGAAAAATTTGTTGTTAGCAGCGATCGTCAAACTGCTGCGAGGGGACGTAATGGAAGACAATGGCAGTCTCTTCCCGGCAATTTAGCATGTAGTATTGTGGTTTGTCCCAGCGTGCCGCCTGCCCGTCTTAGCGAATTAAGCTTTGTCGCATCTGTGGCTGTTCAACGATGTATCAAAAAATTAATTCCAACCCACTCGGTAAAAACTAAGTGGCCCAATGATATACTTGTGGCAAGTGCCAAAATGTCTGGAATACTTCTCGAGGTCGCTAGCGCCGTTGGTTCTAAACATTCAAGCGTGATAGTCGGCATAGGCGTGAATGTTGCGTCAGCCCCTGATAAGTTGAAATACCCTGCTACCTGCCTGCGTGATTTGGGTTGTGAGGTGTCGGTTGATGTGCTTTTTTTTGATTTAATTGAACGATTTTTGGAACTTGAAAATAAATGGGCAGTTTCTGGTCTGGATATAATCTTGGCTGAATGGCTTGACCATGCAGTCGGTTTGGGTGAAAAAATTCTAGTTAAAACAGGTGATCGCGAACTAGAGGGTGTGTTCGAGAGTCTTGATGAGAGAGGAGCACTCTTATTACGAGGTGCAGATGGACGAGTGGATAAAATATCTGCAGGCGACGTTTTTTTAAGTAGGACTCTGGTATGATTCTGACAATTGACTGTGGCAATACTAATGTAGTTTTCGCAGTGTACGATGCCGACAAACAATGCGCAGCCTGGCGTTGTGGGAATTATCCGAAACGTACCGCCGATGAGTACGCCGTTTGGTTATCACAACTTTTCGAGTTAGAGGGATTTAGTTTAGATGAAATAGATGGCGCTATAGTGGCAAGCGTAGTGCCGGAAACAAAAGTAAATTTAGTTGAACTCTGCTGTCAGCACTTTGGTGGAGAACCCATGTTAGTAGATGATCCAAGTATTAATCTTGGGTTGTCGGTAAAGATTGAACGCCCCGATCACGTTGGAGATGACCGTTTGGCAAATGCAGTTTCTGCGTATGTCCGTTTTGGGGGTCCCCTAATCATTATAGATTTTGGCACAGCTACAACCTTTGACGTAATCGACGACGAGGGTAGCTACTTGGGAGGGGTCATCGCTCCCGGTATAAATCTCTCCGCTGAAGCGTTGCATCAGGCTGCTGCTCGCCTCCCTCGAATTTCTGTTAGCCGGCCAAGCTCTGTTATTGGCAAAGCAACGGTTCCGGCTATGCAATCAGGAATATATTGGGGATATGTCGGATTGTTAGAAGGCCTAATCGACCGCATAGGTAAGGAGTATGGCACTTCCTTAAAAGCAGTTGCGACGGGTGGTCTCGCATCCCTGTTCTTTGATGCAACTAATACGATTACCGCTGTTGACAGCAGTATGACAACGCGGGGCCTTGCCGAAATATATCGCCGAAATACCAAATGAATTCATATAGAAGCACCGGTCAGCCCGGACCACACGAAGTTATTTTCTTAGCCCTAGGTGGTGTTGGCGAAATCGGAATGAATTTATACCTTTATGGGCATGATGGTGCATGGTTAATGGTTGATTTGGGCGTTAGCTTCGGAGAAGATTACATCCCTGGGATAGATGGTGTTATGCCAGACCCCAGTTTCATTAAGGAACGATCGTCAACACTAGCAGGGCTAATTGTTACACATGGTCATGAAGACCATTTGGGTGCAATACAACATCTTTGGCCTCAGCTTGGCTGTCCGGTTTATGCAACTGGATTCCCAGCTAGTTTGCTGAGACGCAAACTGACTGAAAGTGGTTTGGATCGGGTAGTGCCACTCAAGGAAATTAAATGCGGGAGCAGCCTAAGCATTGGACCGTTTGATATCAAACTGATCACTCTTACACATTCAATCCCGGAGCCAAATGGGCTGGTGATCCGAACTAAAGCTGGCATTGTTGTGCATACTGGCGATTGGAAGTTCGACAAAGATCCAGTCATTGGTAAAGCTAGTGATGTAGCGCAACTACGTAAAATCGGCGACGAGGGCGTTTTAGCGATGATGTGTGATTCGACTAACGCCCTCGTTAAAGGGGTTTCAGGCTCCGAGGGCGGCCTCAAAAAGCATTTGCAGCGTTTGATAAGTCAATGCAAAGATCGTGTTGTAGTTGGATGTTTTGCGTCAAATGTTGCTCGGTTTCAAACGATAGCTGAGGCAGCGGAAAATTGTGGGCGGCACGTCGTATTGCTTGGCAGGTCATTGCATCGGATAAATCAGGTTGCTCGCGAAAATGGGCTTTTCGAGCATCTGGCAGCATTCGTACCAGAGGAAAATTCCGGATATTTACCCAAGGATAAGGTCTTATTTATCTGTACCGGTTCTCAGGGAGAGCCGCGTGCTGCCTTGGCGAGATTAGCGCGCGGTGATAACCGCGAGGTAGTTCTCGAACCGGGTGATAACGTTATTTTTTCGAGTAGAGTTATACCAGGAAACGAAGTGGCTGTTGCGAGATTACAGAACCAGTTTATAGCAAAGGGGGTTAACGTTTTTACAGATGAAGACTGGAAAATCCATGTATCAGGACATCCAACGCGAGAAGACTTAGTGTCAATGTATGAGTATATCCGCCCGCAAATAGCGGTGCCCATACACGGTGAGATGCGGCATTTGGTTGGCCATAGTAAACTGGCGAAAATGTGTCAGGTGCCTCATACAGTAGTTGCAGTCAATGGCACTATGTTAAAACTCGATCCTACTGGTGCGCATGTAATCGATCATGTGGAAACAGGGCGCGTCGGCGTTGACGGCAGTCGTTTAGTTTCACTTGATGCGGCGCCAATGCGTGAGAGACGACGTTTACAGAGTTCTGGGATCGTTTTTGTGAGCATAGTTTTTGGGAAAAATGGGGAATTGGCACTGCAACCGTTTGTGTCGAGTGCTGGCTTGATAGACGAAATCGTTGATGAAGAAATTTTGATTGATGCAGAGAAAAGAGCAGGCGATGCTATTTCATCACTTAGTAAAAGATTTATGTCGAATGAAGGAGCCATTATAGAGGTTGTTAAACGAGAAGTGCGGGCTGTATTTAGGAAAAAAATTGGTAAAAAGCCTATCATTAAGGTGCATCTTTTATCTAAATAAATAAAAAATTGTTTCATTGGAGGAATATCAAACAATGGGATGGGTTTCTGGTATTATAGTTTACATCCTAATATGGTGGATGGTGTTCTTTTCGATACTGCCATTTGGCAATCATCCTGAGACTAAACCTGAGGAAGGGCACGCTGAAAGTGCGCCGGCTAAGCCCCGGATTGGATTAAAGATGCTTGCCACAACTGGTATCTCAACCGGTCTTTTTGGCATTGCATGGTGGATTATTGAGTCAGACCTCATAACTTTTCGGGCCATTTAAGTAATAAAAAAAGACGGGGCTCGAAGGCTCCCGTCCCAATAAATCTGCTCTCTGTAGACTGCGAAGTTTCGATTTAACTATCGATCTGCGCTTTTTATTCCTCCCTGAACCTAGCCCTTTTTAATTATAGAATTTTAAAGCGACTTCTTGCTTATACACTAGGGATCTTTTTGCAACTTGTCATTTTTTTTTTCGTTAACAGATCAGATTTTTTTAACAGAAATATCAAAGCGTGATGAAGCAAAGCTACTTTATAAGTGTTTTTTTGACTCCGCCCACGTAGCTGGATTTACTCAACTCTTGATGATGTGTATTTCCATCGGTATCGTTATTATGGTGTCTGTGGTTTCCGGATTAGAAAACATGCTCGATTAAGATAGAAATCCATCGGGGGAAAGGTCAATCATAAATAACGATCAATTATTTAATAAGCTCTATGTTTTCCTGAGGATTTCCAGTAAACGATGGCAGGGTTAGTGATAGGGTAGATATGTTTAAACAAGAATTTGGTGTGCTTGGAATTTTGGTATTTCTGAGTTCCGGAGCATTTGCTGATGGCATGATTAATCCGTTTGAGTCACAAAAAACTATTAACAGACACCATCAAACAAAAGACAAAGCCCAAGCAATTAAAAAGGCCACAAGTGTCAGCTTTGATGCGAAAGATTGTGCCCGTCTGGCGCAGCATCAGCCAAGAAGTGACGTAAATTATAAGCCTGGGGTCGATGTTTATGGAAAACAGGTTGTGGGAGCGGAACTCGGGAACGGGCATAAGTTGAAATTCCCATCAACTATCGAATTTCCCATAGCATTTAACCCCCTAAAAAAGGCGTCCGCTGCTCGTTTCAGCAAAACATCAGCCGGTGTTGGAAAAGTAAAATACGACATTTCGAAAAATACGTTTACCCTTAATGGTCAACCAATGAATGACAAGGCTATCGAACAATTAGCGGGCAAATGTCGCTCGGTAGCGCGGTAGATATAATTTTTACATTGAATAAATGATGTAAAAAATTGTCTCTGCTATTTTTGTTATTGTAGCTCAGTTGAATTTTCTCAGAGGTGGAGGCAAAATGAAAATAGACCCCAGTAATGCCGTTAGGATGTCTAAGTATTTCTTGCCTGTCCTCAGGGAAACACCCCAGGAAGCGCAAACATTGTCTCATAGATACATGTTGCGAGCTGGAATGATCCGTCAAGCTAGTGCAGGCATCTATTCCTGGCTTCCTCTTGGTTTTAGAGTACTTAAGAAAATTGAACAGATAGTGCGTGAGGAACAAAATCTCGCTGGTGCACAGGAACTTCTGATGCCTACCATTCAGTCATCCGAGATTTGGAAAAAATCCGGACGATACGAAGATTATGGCAAGGAAATGCTTCGGATTACAGATCGGCACGACCGTGAGATGTTATTCGGGCCAACAAACGAGGAATTGATAACTGAGATATTTGGAAATGATTTGCGAAGTTATCGTGATGTACCAAAGATTCTTTATCATATTCAGTGGAAATTTCGTGATGAAGTGCGTCCACGGTACGGCGTTATGCGTGGGCGCGAGTTCTACATGAAAGATGCTTATTCCTTCGATATATCACCCCAGGCGGGCCGTTTGTCCTATAACAAGATGTTTGTGTCTTATTTGCGTTCATTTGCACGAATGGGGCTCAAAGCAATACCAATGAAAGCTGATACCGGTCCCATCGGGGGCAACCTTAGTCATGAATTTATAATCTTAGCAGAGACTGGCGAAAGTGAAGTATTTTGTCATTCGGATTACATCGATTTGGATGCACTTAAAGATGAGGCAGACTACGACGGAGATTTACAGCCAATCATTGATCGGTGGACACAGCGCTACGCTGCCACAGATGAAATTCACGACGAAGAGAAATTCCACCGCGAGGTGCCGGTAGATAGGAGGGTCTGCGCCAGGGGCATAGAAATCGGGCATATTTTTTTCTTCGGGACAAAATATTCTGAGGCTCTTGGAGCCATTGTTGATTTAGCTGATGGGGGAGAGAAAGCTCTTGAGATGGGGTCTTACGGTATTGGTATCTCAAGACTGGTCGGTGGTATTATAGAAGCGAGTCATGACGCAAATGGAATCATCTGGCCGGAAAGTGTGGCACCGTTTCATATAGGACTGGTAAATTTGCGGCAAGGTGATGGAGCTTGTGACAAAGTCGCAAACACCATCTTCAGTAAGGTTGCCTCAATAGGCAGCGATATTATCTATGATGACCGCACAGAACGGGCTGGTGCAAAATTTGCCACAATGGATCTAATTGGTGTTCCTTATCAGGTGATAATAGGGCCAAAAGCTGTAGAGAGAAATGTAATTGAGGTTAAGAATCGTAAAACTGGTAAAAGTGAAGAAATGTCGCACGATGCATTCTTCAACTTTCTTGAGGCTTAGATATGTTTAATGCATTCGAACGTCTCGTGGCATTTCGCTACCTTCGCTCAAGGCGACAGGAGGGTTTTATTTCGGTCGTAACATGGTTTTCATTGCTTGGTATCATGCTAGGCGTTGCCACATTGATCATTGTAATGTCTGTGATGAATGGCTTTCGAGAGCAACTTCTTAGTCGGATAGTAGGGGTAAATGGACATGTTGAGGTAGTAAGTCCAAGCCGTGTCCTGACCGATTATAATGCTCTCGTAAAACTGGTCAAATCAGTTGATGGGGTTCTGACCGCTACTCCAGTTGTCCAAGGGCAAGTGCTAGCGTCAACCCGAAGTCGGTCCTCTGGAGCATTGGTGCGGGGTCTCTCATATGAGAGTATTTTGCAGCGTCCTATTTTATCGAATAGTATCCTTAAAGGTTCTCTTGATAGTTTTAAAAATGGGTCAAAGATCTTAATCGGTTCGCGTTTTGCTAGTCGTTTTAATCTTAACGTGGGATCCAAAATAAAACTTATATCGCCCCAAAGTACTAATACGGCTATGGGTCCTGTGCCGCGTACTAAAACTTTTCGTGTGGGAGGTATTTTTCGCGTTGGCATGAGCGAGTATGACAGTAATTTCATTTACATGCCAATAAAGGTGGCCCAACTTTTTTTTCGACATAAAGAAACCGTTTCAAAAATCGAGGTCATAACGGAAAATGCTGATTTAGCGGATGAATACCGCAAGATCATCGATCAAAAACTCTGGCCAGTAGCCCGGTCACTGAGTTGGCAACAAGTGAATTCAAGGTTTTTTGAGGCCCTTAAAGTAGAGCGTAATGTTATGTTCCTAATTTTGAGTCTTATTATCATAGTTGCGGCATTTAACGTTATTTCTAGCCAAGTTATGCTCGTAAACGATAAACGCAAAGGCATAGCTATACTTCGAACGATGGGTGCAACCAGACAAATGATTCTGCGTATTTTCTTCCTGACCGGAGCCAGTGTTGGTGTTGCGGGTACATTTCTGGGTGGGATTTTAGGCCTGCTCTTTACATTCAATATCGAAAAAATAAGGCAATTTTTACAATCTTTATTGAACACGGAATTGTTTCCTGCGGAAATTTATTTCCTCTCAAAAATGCCCTCAAAAATTGATAACATGGAAGTTGTTTTAGTCTTGATTATGGCATTGGCGCTTTCGCTGCTAGCATCTATCTATCCCTCTTGGAAGGCGGCTCGTTTGGATCCAATCGAGGCGCTTCGATATGAATAGCCCACTCCTAGAGCTACGTGCGATCCATCGTAGCTTTCAGCAGCCTGCCAAGACTCTTAAGGTTCTGGAAGATTTATCTCTTTTCGTTGGCCCGGGCGAAGCGGTTGCCTTAGTAGGCCAATCCGGATCCGGAAAGTCAACACTGTTGCATATTGCGGGCCTCTTGGAGCGTCCAACCTCAGGGGATGTAAACATAATAGGACAGGATTGTGGTAACATGAGTGATCGTGAACGCACTGCAATAAGGCGTAATCATGTTGGATTCGTCTACCAATACCACCATTTAATGCCAGAGTTTTCGTCTCTTGAGAATATCATCGTACCTCAAATGATGGCTGGTGTTAGTAGAAGAATTGCAACCGAGCATGCGGCTCATCTTTTAAATTCGGTGGGCCTTTCTGAGCGCCGCGATCATCGCCCGGCAAAACTTTCTGGAGGGGAGCAGCAGCGTGTCGCTTTTGCCCGGGCCCTTGCGAATGAGCCACAAATACTCCTTGCTGATGAACCCACGGGTAATCTTGATGCCGAAACCGCTGAATCTGTTTTTGATCTATTGCAGTGTTTGATTAGCGACAATGGATTAGCAGCCCTTATTGCTACCCATAACCCTGATTTGGCAAATAGACTTGACCGACGTCTTTTACTGAAAAAGGGAAAGGTTATTGACGAAAACTCCTGAGTCGTCATTTCTACTATTTTTATAAATTAGACGGTGATCGTAACTCTCTAATAAGTATGAATTAAACAAGCATTCAAGAAATTTTGTAAATTTCGTGCATAAATTCAAATATGGGACATGCTGAATTTATCCATTTACGAATTCATTCAGCCTATTCGCTCTCGGAAGGTGCGCTGAAAATAGGTAAAATCGCAGAGTTGTGCGATCGATTCAATATGCCAGCAGCAGCTATCACGGACACCAATAATCTGTTCGGAGCGTTGGAATTTTCGCTAGTATTGAGAGAGGCCGGTGTTCAGCCGATTATAGGCTGCCAGATAACTCTTCAACGCGAGGTTAATTCTGGCGAAGTTACACGGCTTCCGGGCGATCAGTTAATACTGCTGGTGCAATCTGAAGCCGGGTACAGCAACCTCCTTAAACTTTCGAGCGCAGCATATCTCGGAGATGAGGCCCTACAACCTGTTGAAGTTAGTTATTCGGATCTTGAGGCACACTCCGAAGGGTTAATAGCCCTCTCTGGGGGGCCAGCCGGTCCTGTCGGGCGCATGCTTGCTGAGGGCCAGGATGAGGCAGCTCTTCATTGTCTTAAAAAATTAAATATGATTTTCCCAGAGCGCTTTTATATAGAGCTAATGCGGCATGGCCGTGATATTGAAACTCAAATCGAACAAAGCTTAATAAATCTCGCCTATCAAAATAGCATACCGTTAATTGCAACTAATGAAGTTTTCTTTGCTGAGAGGGAGATGCATGCTGCACATGATGCGCTGATATGTATTGCGGCCGGAGCAACAATTGATCAAGAAAATAGGCGTCGTGAAACACCGGAGCACTATTTTAAATCTGCGGCAGAAATGAAGGCATTATTCGCAGATATTCCAGAAGCAATTGATAATACGGTGGTTGTTGCGCAGCGTTGTGCATTTGTACCTGAAGTCCGGGATCCTATCTTGCCTCTTTATCCTGAATTAGGTGCGAGAACGGAAATGGAAGTGCTCAGGGAAATGGCAAACAAGGGGCTTTCCAAACGTCTCAGAAGTGTGGGGCCTGGGCATTCGAAAACAGAATATGTGGATAGGCTTGAGTTCGAGCTTCAAACTATTGAGAGCATGGGATATGCGGGCTATTTTTTAATCGTTGCAGACTTTATCCAATGGGCAAAAGACCAAAATATTCCCGTGGGCCCGGGTCGTGGTTCAGGGGCAGGTTCTTTAGTGGCCTGGGCGTTGACAATCACTGATCTTGACCCCTTGAGATGGGGACTTCTGTTTGAACGGTTTCTTAATCCTGAGCGAATTTCGATGCCTGATTTTGACATTGATTTTTGCAAAAATCGGCGTGACGAGGTTATTGGGTATGTTCAGCAGGTTTACGGCCGCGATAAAGTTGCACAGATTATTACCTTTGGAAAGCTCGAAGCTAGGGCGGCTCTTCGTGACGTGGGCCGTGTTATGGGAATGTCTTACGGTCAAGTGGATCAGATATGCAAGCTAGTCCCTTATAACCCGGCAAAGCCCATTGGATTAGAAAAAGCCATTGAAAGTGAGCCGGCGCTGCAGGAACTGATTAAGAAAGAGGAGGTGGTGGCTCAGCTTTTTGATGTGGCTAAAAAGTTAGAGGGGCTTTATCGACATGCATCAACACATGCAGCAGGGGTAGTAATAAGCGATAGACCCTTAGATGAATTGGTGCCGTTATATCGCGATCCTCGTTCAGACATGCCAGTAACTCAGTTCAGCATGAAATACGTGGAAATGGCGGGACTCGTAAAATTTGATTTCCTTGGGCTAAAAACTTTAACTGTACTGTCAGAGTCTCAAAAATTGCTCGAAAAACGCGGCGTAAACATCGACTTTGAAACGATATTTTTGGATGACAAAGTCACGTATGAAATGTTTTGCAGGGGGGACACCACGGGCGTTTTTCAACTAGAATCAAGTGGAATGAAGGATGTGATACGGAAGCTTGAGCCGGATAGGTTCCAGGATATCATTGCGCTTGTTTCTCTTTACCGTCCTGGACCAATGGATAACATCCCGAGCTACATTGCGCGCAAACATGAGCGTGAAAAGGCAGACTTTATGCATCCATTGATTGAGGATATTCTTAAAGAAACATACGGAATAATGATCTACCAAGAACAAGTTATGCAGATAGCCCAAGAGCTCTCTGGTTACACACTTGGCGGTGCAGATTTATTGCGGCGTGCAATGGGAAAGAAAATTCAGGCCGAAATGGATGCCCAACGGACGGCTTTTATAGATGGGGCTTTGAACAACAAGGTGGACCGCGGTGTAGCGGGTCATATTTTTGAGCAAGTCAATAAATTCGCAGGGTATGGTTTTAATAAGTCACATGCAGCTGCATATGCGCTGGTTGCATATCAGACCGGGTTTTTAAAAGCTAATTACCCGGTCGAATTTATGGCTGCATCAATGTCATTGGATATGGCCAACACGGATAAACTGAATGCATTTCGTGTTGAACTCGATCGACTTGGCATTAGGCTTTTGCCCCCTGATGTAAATCGGTCTGCACCTAATTTTTCTGTTGAGGTGCAGAGTAGTGGTGAGCTTGCTGTGCGATATGCGCTTGGGGCTCTAAAAAACGTCGGAGCAGAGGCGATGGGATTGCTGGTTGAGGAGCGTGAAGCGAATGGGCCATTTGAACATATGTTTGATTTTGCAAATCGTCTTGACGTGCAGGTTGTAAATAAAAGGCAAATGGAAAATCTTACCCGTGCAGGTGCATTTGACGCGCTTAATCCCAATAGGAGGCAAATATTTCAAGCCATTGAAATTTTCTTAAGCTATGCTGGACTTGCTCAGAATGAGCGAGAGAGCAATCAAACCAGTCTTTTCGGTGATATTGGTCAAGATGCTTTGCCACCGCTTCCTGATGTTTCTGATTGGGGCAGCCAGGAACGGTTACAGCAGGAATTTACTGCCATAGGATTTTATTTTTCAGCACATCCTCTGGAAGCGTATGAAAATACTTTTAAGAGGCTCAAAATTTTAAGTTGGAAAGAGGTCATCAGTGGAAATGCTCGAGACGCAGTAATGCGCTTAGCAGGGATAGTCGTCGGAAAACGCATCATCAATGGCAAACGCGGTAAAATTGCTTTCGTGCAAATGTCAGATATCAGCGGAATATACGAAATAACTATATTTTCCGAACTATTGTCGAGTTGCTCAGAGCTTTTAGATAAAGGTGTGCCGATCATGGTGCATGCAGGGGTGCAAAAAAATGGTGAAGACTTCCGTGTTACCGCCACACGGATAGATGCGTTGGATGAGGCAACGTCAACTGCCGCTGCAGGTCTGCAAGTTTTCGTGAAAGATGAGACGCCAATAGAGACCTTAAGCTCAATTATTAAAGAACATGGTGCAAAGGGAAATGGTCGGATTTCATTAATGCTGGATTTACCCGAACAGGACGTTGAAATAGACATTAAAGACCGGTTCCAAATTACTCCAGAGTTTCGTTCTGCGGTAAAGGCAGTCGCCGGGGTGATCGACGTTCGTGATATTTGAACATTGTTTTTTTTCCTTGCGAAACATCCACGAAGGAGGTACATCACGCGCCATAAAACACGCGATTAGAATGGCCTTTAATTGTAAGGGTCAATCCGGTGCCGGCTTACGTCGGTGACAGATCGCGAAGGTTAGAACCGGAAAAGGAATATTACAATGGCAATGCCAACGTTTACTATGCGTCAGCTTTTGGAAGCAGGCGTTCATTTCGGTCATACTACCCGTCGCTGGAACCCCCGAATGGCACCGTATTTGTTCGGGGAACGAAACGGCATTCACATCATTGACCTTGAACAAACAGTTCCGATGCTCCACCGAGCGCTGGAGCAAGTGCGAGAGGTCGCACAGAATAGAGGGCGGGTTCTTTTTGTCGGCACCAAACGCCAAGCCACAGACATTGTGAAAGAGGCAGCCACCCGGTGCGCGCAAAATTTTGTTAACCATAGGTGGCTAGGTGGAATGCTCACAAACTGGAAAACTATCTCCAATTCCATCCGGCGCTTAAAACAATTGGAGGAGTTGCTGAAAGAAGAGAATGTAGGACTCACCAAGAAAGAACTCCTCGGTCTTCAGCGTGAACGCGATAAGCTTGACAGGGCGCTTGGTGGAATTAAGGAAATGGCAGGGTTGCCAGACATTATTGTGGTTATAGACACCAACAAAGAATCTATTGCTATCCAAGAGGCTCGAAAGCTCTCTATTCCTACAATTGCAATACTTGACAGCAACTCAGATCCCGAGGGAATTACAACTCCCGTACCAGGAAATGATGATGCCATGCGCGCCATTGCTCTCTATTGTAACTTGCTAGCTGATGCAGTGCTGGATGGATTACAAGCCGGATTAATCGGTTCTGGGTCAGAAAAAGAAATAATTCCGGAGGCAGTCGAAAGCGAATCCCAGATAAACAAAGATTCCAAGCTTAGGAAAGAAGATGAAACCGAAACAGAACTAGTCGTGGATCAAGAGACTGAGGTGGCCGAGCAATCACCGGGTGTGAAACCAGACAATGCGAAATCGGATGCGATGGGCGCATCGGAAGATAAAGAGGAAAATCAATCGTCATCGTCTGAGGTTGGGCAGGGTTAGTAAATAAGATATCGGCCTAAAATTGGATAACGTCAGCAATACTAGGAAGGAAAAATGATGGCGACGATAAGCGCAGGTCTCGTCAAAGAGTTGAGAGATAAAACTGGCGCGGGCATGATGGACTGCAAAAAAGCGCTAAAAGAAACCAATGCAGATATCGAAGAGGCTGTAGATTGGCTTCGTACTAAAGGTTTGGCCGCTGCTGCCAAAAAAGCGGGTCGTGTTGCGTCTGAAGGGCTCGTTGGAATCGCTTCAAAGGGCACAAAAGGAGCAATAATTGAGGTAAATTCCGAAACAGATTTCGTTTCAAGGAACGAGGAATTTCAGGTCTTAGTGCGTAATCTTACTGAAATCAGCCTAAGTAACGGTGGAAATATTTCTGATATTTGCGGTGCTGTTTATCTCGATACGCAAAGGACCGTTCAGGAAGAAATCACCCACCAAGTAGCGACTATTGGAGAGAATATTTCACTGCGTAGAGCCGAAACATTAAGCGTCACTGATGGTATTATATCGACCTATGTCCATAGTGCGCTGGCGGAAGGGCTTGGCAAGATTGGTGTTTTGGTAGCGTTGGAGTCAAATGGCGATAGAAAAAAACTCGCCTCTTTAGGGAAACAGCTCGCCATGCATGTAGCGGCCGCACGACCACAATGGATCTCAAAGGATGATGTGTCGGCTGATGACCGAGAGCGGGAGCGGAAAGTCCTGCGTGAACAGGCGTCTGATACCGGCAAGGAACCGGAAATTATAGAAAAAATGGTAGATGGTCGTATGCGAAAATTTTATGAAGAGGTTTGCTTATTAGAACAAACCTATGTGATCGATAACGAATCCAAGATATCAAAGGTGCTTGAAGGCGCAAGAAAAGATATTGGTGCCGAAATAGAGATTAAGGGTTTTATCTGTTATGGTCTGGGCGAGGGAATAGTAAAAGAGGCCAGTGATTTTGCAGCTGAAGTTGCTGCAACTGCCGGAGCGTAGACCAAGGTTAACTGAACCACGTGCACGCAGGAGCTGCTCCCAAAATGGCTAGCAACAAGCCTATATATAACCGCGTGCTTCTAAAAATTTCAGGCGAAGCGCTTATGGCAGATCGAGAATTTGGCCTTGATACTGATATGGTTTCGCAAGTAGCAGCCGAGATAAAATCTGTCATCGCCCTTGGTGTAGAAGTTTGCCTCGTTATAGGCGGCGGTAACATTTTTAGGGGAGTTTCTGGGGCCGCAGGAGGTATGGAACGGGCCTCTGCTGATTACATGGGGATGCTTGCAACAGTGATGAATGCGTTAGCTGTTCAAAGTGCTCTTGAATTGGATGGTGTGCAAACGCGGGTGCAATCTGCAATACCCATGAATGCAGTATGTGAGCCTTATGTTCGTCGACGTGCTGCACGACACATGGAAAAAGGCAGGGTTGTTATATTTGCAGCCGGCACCGGTAATCCATACTTCACCACTGATACAGCTGCTGCATTACGCGCTTCAGAGATGGAATGCGGCGCTTTGCTCAAAGCTACTAAGGTCGACGGGGTATACGAGGCTGACCCTATACTTGATCCGG
This sequence comes from Pseudomonadota bacterium, assembly GCA_036339585.1. NCBI lineage: Bacteria > Pseudomonadati > Pseudomonadota > Pseudomonadota bacterium. Next base: position 94,576 of record JAYZAS010000006.1, on the reverse strand, counting down.
ATGCAAAACGTTATGATACACTTAGTTATATGGATGTGTTGTCGCGTGACCTTAAAGTTATGGACGCTTCTGCAATATCATTAGCGCGGGAGAATTTGATACCAATAATTGTTTTTTCAATTAATGAGAAAGATGGGTTTGCGAATGTTATTAAGGGTAATGGTCGTTTTACGCTGATTTCTTGAGCGAGGGGAAACTATGGCTGACAATGGTTTTGATATTGCAGATTTCGGGAGGCGCATGGATGGCGCTCTGAGTGCGCTTGGGAGAGAATTCGGTGGCTTGAGGACGGGCCGAGCAAGCACGGCTTTGCTTGAACCCCTCAGAGTGGATGCTTACGGAAGTAAAATGCCAATAGATCAGGTAGGTACAATTAATATTCCCGAGGCGCGCCTCCTTACTGTTCAGGTGTGGGATAAAAGTATGGTTGGTGCCGTAGAAAAATGTATAAGAGAATCTGATCTCGGCCTTAACCCGCAAACTGAAGGACAATTGATCCGTATAGCCATCCCTGATTTAAGTGAGGAGAGGCGTTTAGAAATTAAGAAGATTGCTGCCAAGTATGCTGAACAAGCACGTATTGCCGTAAGAAATGTGCGTCGTGATGGAATGGATGATCTTAAAAAGTTAGAAAAGGATGGTGCCATGTCACAAGATGATCAGCGCATATTGTCTGATGAACTGCAAGAAATGACCAATAAGCACGTTAAGAAAATAGATGAAGCGCTTGCCCAAAAAGAAGCAGAGATCATGCAAGTTTAGGATTTGCCTATAGTCATGGATGAAGGATTGAAAAACACTCCCAAGCACGTCGCGATAGTAATGGATGGCAATGGTCGTTGGGCAAAAGCGCGTAATTTGCCCCGGCTTGAGGGGCACCGGAAAGGAGTGGAGGCAGCACGGCAAGCAGTAAAATATGCCTCTGACACTGGTGTTGAGTTTTTGACCCTATTTAGTTTTTCATCGGAAAATTGGAATCGATCACCGCGAGAGATCAATGATTTAATGGGGCTCCTGAGTTGGTACTTACGCTCTGAAACTGCGGAGCTTCACAAAAATAATGTTCGTTTGAAAGTCATAGGGGATAGAGGGCGTCTCACAAATGATATTATTGAGCTTATCGATCATGCTGAGAATACGATGGAAGAAAATTCTGGTCTCACTCTGATTCTCGCCCTTAGTTATGGCGGCCGGCAGGATATAGTATCGGCTGCTCGGGTGCTAGCACGTCAAGTTGCCGATGGGGCACTTGCAAATGAGGCGATTGACGAAGCTCTTTTTGCAAAATATCTGACAACCGGTGGAATCCCTGATCCAGATTTACTGATCCGAACAAGTGGCGAGCAACGGTTAAGCAATTTTCTTATTTGGCAACTAGCCTACACCGAATTTTTATTTTCTGATGTCTTATGGCCCGACTTTCAGGTGAAACACTTTAGGGAAGCTATAGACGAATATCGCCGCAGAGATCGTCGTTATGGCGCAACAATCGACAGTCATTAAAACTCAAAAACTTTTCAGACGGACTGTCTCAGCAATGATGTTGTTAGCCATTGCAGGCCTTGCATTCTGGCTCGGCGGATTAGTGCTGAATTGCTTCCTCTTTTTACTGTCTTCTTTGCTGTTATGGGAGTGGTTCTGCTTAGTTAGTGTGTTCAAAAAGCTTGTACGCTTATTTTTGAGCACAATAACCTCTTTTAGCGTTGTTATAGCTGGCAGTATACTTGCAACAGAACTGCAGGTTGCATTAATCGGCTGTGTGTTGCTTTCTGGTCTGGTTGTTGCCTCATGGAAGCATGGTAGATTTGGTTTTGTAGTCGGATCGGGACCTGCGTTAATAGTAGCAACGATGATGGCTGCTATCTACCTGCGGAAGTTGCCTGAATTCGGATTAGAGACGATTTGTTGGCTAGTTTTGGTTGTTTCAGCGATGGATGTTGGAGGTTACTTTTTTGGTAAAACTATTGGTGGGCCGCGTCTTGCCCCAAATATTAGCCCCAATAAAACCTACTCCGGCCTTCTCGGGGGAATGCTAGCTGGTGGGATTGTAAGCACAGTGGTAGCTCATCTATTAGGAGATGCAGAAATTTTCAGTTTTTTGGCCATAGGGGCTGGGCTAGCATTCGTATCCCAGGCGGGTGACTTGTTAGAATCATCGTGGAAACGATATTTTAATGTTAAAGACTCTAGTTCACTGCTGCCTGGACATGGAGGGTTCTTGGATCGGTTCGATGGGTACTTGACGGCGCTGCCAATCGTAGCGCTAATAACTTTTATATTAGGTAGGAGCCCATTTTTATGGCCGTGAAAAAAGAAGAAGCAGGGGTGGTTGACTCGATTGAGCCACGGCGAGTTACAATATTAGGTTCCACTGGATCCGTAGGCTGTCAAACGGTAGATATTATTCAACGAAATTCTTGCGCGTACAAGGTTGAAGCCCTAACCGCAGGATCAAATGTGAAATTGTTAGCTGCGCAAGCAAAAGAGTTAAAACCATCGTTTGTGGCAATTGCAAATCCGGAAGTTTATAGCGAATTAAAAGATTACTTATCGGGTGAAAATATTGAGATTGCCTCTGGTTCAGAAGCTGTTGTCGAAGCCGCGGCACGAAATGCCGAATGGGTAATGGCGTCCATAGTAGGAGCTGCTGGCCTTAAACCTACATTAGCGGCTGTCGAACGCGGAGCGACGGTAGCATTTGCAAACAAGGAATGCCTGGTCTGTGCCGGTGAACTGATGATGGCGGAAATAGAGCGCTATGGAGCTACCCTCATACCTGTTGACTCAGAGCATAATGCAATTTTTCAAGTTTTTGATTTCAAGAATAAAAAGGGAATTGAGAAACTTATATTAACTGCCTCCGGTGGCCCTTTTCGTGATTGGACAACTAAAAGAATGAGGTGTGCTAGCCCAGCAGAAGCTGTGGCTCATCCTAATTGGGATATGGGAGCAAAGATATCAGTAGACTCTGCCACAATGATGAACAAAGGGCTTGAGGTAATCGAAGCCTTCCATCTTTTTGGTCTTCCCGAAGACCGAATTGATGTTGTAGTCCATCCGCAGTCGGTCATACATAGTATGGTTTCCTATGTTGATGGGTCGGTCCTTGCCCAGCTTGGTACGCCAGACATGCGCACCCCAATAGCTTACGCCCTTGGTTTTCCAGACCGTGTTGAGACACCTTGTGATCGTCTTAACTGGCAGAAACTTATGACCCTAACATTTGAGGCGCCCGACCCCGAGAGGTTCCCTGCACTCAGAATTGCTCGTGAGGTACTCAAAGAGGGCGGAAGCGCTCCTATTGTTATGAATGCTGCCAATGAAATCGCCGTCGCCCACTTTCTTCAAAAGGAGATTGGTTTCATGGATATTCCTGCTGTTGTAGAAAATGCGCTTGCCAATTTTGATCATCGGCGACCAAAATCCTTGTCAGAAGTTGATGTGCTTGATAGTGAGGCCAGACGGGTTGCAACCGCAATAATGACCACTATGTCTATAGGTGGCAGGTAAAGAGAATGTGATGGAATTTCTTTATACTTATATACTTCCGTTTTTGGTACTTCTCACGATACTAGTTTTCGTTCACGAGCTTGGCCATTACTTAGTGGCAAAACGTAACGGAGTAAGGATCGAGGTTTTTTCAGTTGGGTTCGGGCCAGAGCTGTTCGGCTGGACTGACAAAACACTGACACGCTGGAAATTCAGTATTATTCCGCTGGGTGGCTATGTTAAAATGTTTGGTGAGGGTGGCCATACAGGCGGGGGGAATTCTAATAATCCGCTCACCGATGAGCAAAAAAAATATTCGTTTTCACATAAAACATTGGGCCAACGTGCCGCAATTGTGTTTGCTGGCCCCGCCGCAAATTTTTTATTTGCAATTGTTATTTTGGTTGCTTTGTTCATGAGCGTTGGACAGCCGTATACGCCAGCTGAGGTAGGCTCTGTAAAGGCCAAGAGCGCAGCTGAGGCTGCCGGTCTCAAGGTGGGCGATAGGTTTCTTGAAATTAATGGTAATAAAATATATCGCTTTGAGGATGTGCAACAAATAGTGAGATTAGCAGCAGGCGAAAGGTTGCAATTGCTTGTTGATCGGTCTGGTCAAAAAATCCGACTTTATGCCACACCAGAAGCATCAGAGTTGAAAGACAGGTCTGGTAACATCCATAAGATAGGAATGCTCGGGATTAGTCGCCAAGGTGTATCGTACGTGCGGCATGGCCCAAGTAAAGCGGTTTGGCAAGCACTGCGGGAATGCGTTCAGTTAACGCTAGGTACCTTTAAAGCTATTGGTCAGATGGTGCAGGGTACACGTAGCGTCGATGAGCTAGGCGGGCCTGTGCGGATCGGCCAAATGTCTGGTGATTTTGCAAAATCGGGATTTATCGCTTTCGTATGGTTTATGGCCTTACTGTCTATAAACTTAGGGTTGATTAATTTATTTCCTATACCAATGCTGGATGGAGGGCATCTATTTTTTTATGCTGTAGAAGCTATTATACGTAGGCCAATAAATGAGCGCATTCAAGAATATAGTTTTAGAATTGGTATGGCATTGATACTTGGTTTTATGGTTTTTGTTACCTTAAACGACATTAAATCTATATTTAATGTTTGAGTTTACAAGAAAAACGTCCTAATACTTAACAAATTATAGAAGGTTGACTTGCGAGTGTTTAGAGTATTAGGCGCTTCATTATTTGTTGTGGCCACTCTCGGGGCGTTTGCGGAGATTTCGCGTGCGCAAGGAGTAGGGTCATCAACAGTGGCACCAATAATTGTGCCGCCAAATCCGCAAGGTGGGGTAATGCCTTCATCTGAGCCTGTTCCCCGCGCTTCCAAAAGCGTGCCGGTTCCCTCCAAAGTTGGAATAAAAGAAATCATTGTTGAGGGTACTAGGCGGATCGATCCAGCTACTGTCCTGTCATATATGTTAGTAAAGCCTGGGGACTCTTTTTTGCCCGACCCTATCAATCGGTCGCTAAAGAAATTGTACGGCACAGGTCTTTTCCGGGACGTTACCATAAATAAGGAAGGGCCAAATTTGGTAGTTCGTGTGGTCGAGAATCCGGTTATTAATCGCATTGCCTTTGAAGGCAATAAAAAACTTGAAAACGACGCGCTGAATGTAGAAATTCAGCTCCGTCCACGTGTGGTATTCACCAGAACTCGCGTCCAACAGGATGTCGAACGGTTGTTAAAACTATACCGTCGTAGCGGTTACTTCGGTGCGGTAGTTGAACCAAAGGTTATTCAGCTAGAGCAAAACCGAGTTGATCTTGTATTTGAAATAAATGAAGGTTCTGAAACGGGCATTAGTCAAATATCATTCATCGGCAACAAAGAGTTTTCCGATGGAGCGTTGCAAGAAGTTATAATGACGCGCGTTTCAAGATGGTATCGATTTTTTTCCAGTTCAGACACGTATGATCCGGATCGGTTGACCTTTGATCGGGAGTTGCTTAGGAGGTTTTACTTAGAGCATGGTTACGCAGATTTTAGAGTTATATCTGCGGTAGCAGAGCTTGCTCCTGATAGGTCTAACTTTTTTGTCACCTTCACGATTGAAGAGGGAGCGCGTTATAGGTTTGGTTCTATCGATACGGAATCCAAAATTAGTGAGGTAGATCCAAAGGTCCTTAAAACCTCAATTAAGTCGAAAGAGGGAGATTGGTACGACTCTAAGAAAGTTGAAAGAGATGTTGTTAGTATCACTAATGAAGTGGGCAACCGTGGATTCGCTTTCATAAACGTGCGCCCTGTCGTAAATCGTGACAGTAAGAATCGCAAAATTAGCATCACGTATTCTGTGCAAGAGGGGCCGAAAACATTTGTTGAAAGGATTAATATACGCGGCAATACCCGTACTCTCGATCGTGTAATTCGCAGAGAGATGCGGATTGTCGAAGGTGACGCTTTTAACGCAGCGAAGCTACGGCGTTCACGTCAACGCATAAGTAATTTAGGTCATTTCTCGAATACGAAGGTAAATAAAAAGCCGGGCTCTGCAAAGGATAAAACCGTCATAGAAGTAGATGTGGAAGAGCAGTCTACTGGAGAATTAAGTATTGGCGCTGGTTTCTCTACATCGGATGGTCCTCTCGGAGAATTGTCACTTCGTGAACGTAACCTTCTGGGGCGAGGACAGGATTTGGGCGTAAGCGGTCGTATTTCTGCAGTCTCCCAGACCTATAAGCTCTCTTTTACAGAACCGTATTTTTTAGACCGGGAGTTATCTGCGGGCGCTGATATTTTTCGGAATACGCGGGACAGGGCTGACCAAAGTGGATTCGATGAAAAACGGACTGGCGGGACGTTGCGTTCGGGTTATAGCATAACTGAAGAGTGGTCACACAGTATAAAATATCAGCTTGAGCGTCAGGAACTAACTGGAATTCAATCTGATGCATCGCAATTTATAAAAACCCAAGAGGGCGAGAAGCTAAGGTCTGCAATAGGCCATACACTTACATTCGATACGCGAGACAGTCGCCATGAGCCAACAGAGGGTCTTGTTGCTCGCTTGAGCAATAGCTTCGCAGGTTTAGGAGGAGACGTCCGAAATCTGTCTTCGAAAGTAAAAGCGCAATATTATTACCCCTTCGGAAAACAATGGATAGGCAGTGTCTCTGCCGAAGTGGGCCATATTTTCGGTATCGGCCAAGACGTGCGTGTTCTTGACAGATTAGACCTTGGTGGGGACAGTTTTCGCGGGTTCGATACGTCCGGAGTGGGTCCACGAGACAAATCAACAGGTGACGCCTTAGGAGGCCTTACGCGTGCAGTGAGTACTGCAGAACTTAGGTTTCCGCTTGGTCTTCCAGATGAGCTTGGAGTATCGGGTGCGGTTTTCTCGGACATAGGAACGGTATTTGGTACGGAGGAAAATAGTCGTTTAATTCATGACGTCGCGGATCCAAGGATTACGGTTGGATTTGGCATTGGTTGGAAGTCACCCCTCGGGCCGCTCCGAGTTGATTTTGGGTATCCCATTGTGAAGCAGGATTTTGATAAAACTGAGTTCGTTCGCTTTAGTTTTGGAACGAGGTTTTAGTTCGTGAAGACTAAAAGTAATATTCAGGTTTTTATTGCTGCGTCATTGTTATTATTTAGTGGTGCCCTTTCCAGTGCACCGACTGGGGCCAGTTCACAGGCAACAAAGGTTGCAGTTGTTGACCATAAGTTGATAACCAGAGACTCAATGGCAGCCAAAGGTTTGCGTAACTTGATTGAAAAGCGTTATCAACGCTATCAAGCAGAGATTAAAGACGCACAGAATGCTCTAGAAAAAGCCAGTGAGGAATTGAAACTTCAGTCGACTACTTTGGATGCTGAACAGCTTAAAAAACGACGAGCGGAGATACGTCAGCAAGCTACCGAGCTCTCTCGAATTCTGCAGAGTCGCAAAAGCGAATTGGATCAGATATTTAATCGCGGAATGGCGCAAATCGATGACGTTTTAAACAAAATATTAAAAAAAATGGCACAAGAACGCGGTATCAATATGTTCATTAATGCCACAAAGAGCAGACGTATAGTTTTATTTATAGACACAAATCTGGTACTGACAAATGAAGCATTGGAACGATTAGATAAGATGTTGCCCAAAGTTGAGTTAGCGGTATCGCCGCCACCATCTAAAAGGCAGTAAGTTTAGAATTGTGTGGGGTGGGATTTATGAGTAGCAAACCAAGAACGATAGAGCCGTTGGCCGCAAAAAAACCTCAGCATTTAAATATTCAATCAATAATGAGCCTAATTCCGCACCGGTATCCGTTTTTGCTCATAGATAAGGTTGTTGATGTCGTAGGGGACGAGAGTGCTACAGGGATAAAATGTGTGTCAGTTTCGGAACCTTTTTTCCAAGGTCATTTTCCCGGCCAGCCTATTATGCCTGGCGTGCTGATCGTAGAGGCAATGGCTCAAACTGCTGGTGCAATAGTAGTTAACAACCTTCCCACTAGTGAGGGCCAGCCCGGCGTATATTTCATGACGATTGAGAATGCACGTTTTAGGCGTCCAGTTGTGCCGGGTGATACATTGTATTTACATGTTAAAAAAGTACGCCAGAGAGGCAAGGTATGGAAATTTTCCAGTGAGGCAATGGTGGAGGGGCAATTAGCGGCCGAGGCATCTTTCACCGCGATGATCGTAGACGATCGATGACTGTGGAAGTGCACGCTTCTTCGATTATCGAAAAAGGGGCTGAAATAGGCAAAAATGTTAAGATTGGACCGTTTTGCCATATAGGGGCGAGCACTCTACTGGGCGATGACTCCCTTATCCACTCGAATGTTGTGATTCAAGGGCAAACAGAAATAGGCTCAAATACAGAAATCTTTCCCTTTGCGTCCATAGGCCATGCCCCCCAGGACTTAAAATTTATGGGTGAGAAATCCATCTTAAGAATCGGAAACAATAACAAAATACGAGAATACGTAACTATGAGCCCTGGAACAGAGGGTGGGGGAATGGTTACAAGTGTTGGCGATAACTGTTTATTTATGGTTGGGGCTCATGTAGCGCATGATTGCCATGTCGGGAATAATGTAATCATGGCAAATAATGCAACCTTAGCAGGGCATGTTATTCTCGGTGATTTTGCGATTATTGGAGGTTTGTCTGCGGTGCATCAGTTCGTACGTATTGGGCATCACGCCATGGTAGGTGGAATGACTGGTGTGGAATTTGATGTTATTCCATTCGGTCAGGTTCATGGAGACCGAGCCCATCTTTCTGGTCTCAACTTAATTGGATTAAAACGGAGTAATTTTAGTAAAGAAAAAATTAATCGGCTGCGTGCCGCGTATAGAATGCTTTTTGCTGACGAAGGTACAGCCAAGGAACGCGTGAAGGATGTTGCCGAAACCTTCGGGCAAGAATCGGCCGTAATGGAAATAATTGATTTCATTAAAGCGGACTCGCATCGTGGAGTTACCCAGCCTAAGTCTGGCCATGAAACCTAAACTTGGAATTGTTGCAGGTGGGGGGCTTTTGCCACGGCTCGTTGCAGAAACCTGCATTAAGGAAAAACGCCCCTACCATATTTTCGGTATAAAGGATCATGCCGACCCTAATGAGTTAAAAGGCCACCCTTTAGACTGGTGCAGGCTTGGAGCAGCTGGGAAAGCTATCAATCTAATGCATCGCCACAAAATAAAAGAAATTGTAATGACTGGGCCTGTCCGGCGTCCATCGCTCGCAGCAATACGCCCAGACGCGAAGGCACTAAAAGTATTGATGCAAGCCGGGTCGAAAGCTTTTGGGGACGACGGTATTTTGAGTGCAGTCATTGATGTAATCGAGAGTGAGGGAGTTAAGGTTGTTGGTGTTGAAACAATTTTACCATGCCTTAAGCCATCAGAGGGGGTTTTAGGCATCCATAGACCTAACCAAGAGTTGAAGTGCGATATAGAGCGTGGACAAAAAATATTAGCGGCACTCAGCCCATTTGATGTTGGGCAGTCGATAATCATACAACAAGGGATGGTGCTTGGTATTGAGGCTGCAGAGGGTACGGATATGCTCATTAAGCGGTCAGGTTTGTTGCGCCGTGATGGCATAGGTGGTGTCCTGGTGAAGCTGCCGAAAATAGGACAGGATGAGAGGGTAGACCTTCCGACTATTGGCATCAAAACCGTTGAACTTGCCAATTCTGCGGGTCTCTCGGGTATCGCTTTACAGGCAGGTGGAGTGTTGATCGTTGAGCTTACGGAAACTATCTCGTATGCAGATAAAGCTGGCCTTTTCTTGGTTGCTTTACCCAAAAACTCGTAATTGTGATGAGCGCGCATTCCAAAAAGATTTTTCTTATTGCTGGGGAGCCCTCAGGGGATCATATCGGCGCAAGGCTCATAGAAAAAATACGCCAACAGGCCAAGTGTAAGGTGAAATTTATTGGTGTAGGCGGGCCAGAAATGGAGGCCAAGGGCCATTTAAGTATTTTTCCAATGAAAGAATTGAGTGTGATGGGTATTGTGGAGGTGTTGCCGCATTTGCCGCGTATTTTGAGCCGTGTAAGACAAACTGTAAATTCGATCATATCTGAAGACCCTGATATTTTGATAACAATCGACTCTCCAGGATTTTCAAATCAAGTGGCAGCCAGATTGCGTGATCATCGCGCAATAAAAGTCCATTATGTAGCACCAACGGTTTGGGCTTGGCGACCTTGGCGTGTCCACAAATATAAGAAAAATTATGATATGGTCTTGGCATTACTTCCTTTTGAACCGCCTTTTTTTGAAAAGGTTGGATTACCATGTCACTTTGTCGGGCACCCAGTTATAGAATATGGCGCTGATAATGGTAATGGTCCTCTATTTCGGGAGCGTTATGGCATACCTGCTAATGCCATTGTGCTTTGTATCTTACCTGGGTCAAGACAGGGCGAAGTTCGCCGTTTAGCTCCTATTTTTGGGTCTGTGTTGAACATTCTGCTCAAACGTGGATATTCTTTTCATGTTTTTGTTCCAACAGTAGAAACTGTGGCGAAAAGGTTGCCTGACTACGTGAGTGATTGGCCGGTGACGGTAACCGTATTAAGCGATACCAAAGAAAAATACGATCTAATGGCAGCTTCAAACGCAGCAATCGCTGCTTCTGGTACTGTCTCTCTAGAGCTGGCGCTTGCAAAGGTGCCAACTATCATAGCTTACAAAGTAGCATCTATAACCGCTCCCATTTTACGTCTAATGATAAAGGTAAGATTTGCTAATTTAATCAATATAATTCTCAACAAGGAAGTTGTGCCGGAACGATTGCAAGAATATTGTAAACCAGCGATTATTGCTGACGATTTAGAACGCCTTCTTCATGATAGTGAGAAAAAACGACAGATAATAGGTGTAGCTCCCGCTTTGAAAAAATTAGGAGTTGGAGACAAACCGCCGAGTTCTCGCGCAGCCCAGATTATTTTGAAATTATTAGGAGAGAAATAACTGACCTGCTAGAAAGCGGAAAGAGAAAACAAATACTAATTTACCAACGCGGCGCAATAAGTCCCCGACCTTGGGTCGGCGTAGGCCTTAACGCTTATGAATTGGGGTTACAGGGCGTTCAGTAGCTCCTGTATAGAGTTGGCGCGGACGCCCCAACTTCTGTACTGGGTCTTCTATCATCTCGTTCCATTGTGCAATCCAGCCTATCGTCCGGGCTATTGCGAATAAAACTGTAAACATTGTGGTGGGCATTCCGATTGCTTTTAATATTATGCCAGAATAGAAATCCACATTGGGAAATAGCTTTTTTTCTATGAAGTAATCGTCCTTCAGGGCCATTTCTTCTAGTTGCACGGCGATATCCAAAAGAGGCTCATGTTCAATTCCCAGAGCGTCTAATACCTCATGACAGGATTCTTGAAGAACTTTTGCTCGTGGGTCATAATTCTTGTATACTCGATGGCCAAATCCAAACAGTCGGAACTCATCATTTGGATCTTTGGCTTTTTCCACATATTCTGGAATCCTATCAGCGTTGCCTATTTCGGCTAGCATATTTAGCACGGCTTCATTAGCTCCACCGTGTGCTGGGCCCCAGAGCGCGGCAATTCCAGCAGCAACACTGGCAAATGGATTTGCACCGGTCGAACCTGCTAATCGGACCGTCGAAGTGGATGCGTTCTGTTCATGATCCGCGTGCAGGAGAAATATACGGTCCATTGCTTTTGCAATTACGGGATTGACTTTGTACTCTTCAGCAGGGACTGCAAACATCATATGAAGAAAGTTCTCCGCGTAATTGAGATCATTGCGCGGGTATATAAATGGTTGGCCAATGGAGTATTTATATGCCATCGCACCTATGGTAGGCATTTTTGCAACCAATCTGTGTGCGGTTATTGTTCGCTGTTTTGGATCAAGGATGTCAATTGAATCGGGATAAAAAGCCGAAAGAGCTCCTACAACGCCGCACATTATTGCCATTGGATGTGCGCCACGCCGAAACCCGTCGTAAAACTTCTTAAGCTGTTCGTGCACCATAGAATGTTCAGTGATGATGCGCACAAACTCTTTTTTTTGCTTACTATCTGGCAAGTCATCGTTCAAAAGCATATAACAAAGTTCCATGTAGTCACTCTGTTTTGCCAAGTCTTCTATCAAATAACCACGGTGCATAAGAATACCTTGTTCACCGTCAATGAAGGTCATTTTTGACTCGCAGGCCCCTGTGCAGGTGTATCCAGGATCATAAGTAAAATAGCCTGTCTCTTTGTACAGTGCGCCAATATCGAACACCTTTGGGCCAGTTGCTCCCGGTAAAAGGGGAAAATCAACAGTCTTGCCAGTGCTGTGGTCAGTTAATGTGATGTATTCATTTGCGCCGTCCGAGGCCGGTGATTTTGGCATATCAGCCCATCCCTGATTTTGTTCTTTAAAAAACCCTAAATTGACTAGTACAAAGTCCCACGTTTTGAACCCTGCTGCACTGCAGTATAACGTGCTCTGACAAACATCGCAATTACAGTCGAGAGAACAATTTTTACTTTATGGAACGTCATTGGACGTTCCTTAATCGCGTTTGTACCTCTTCACGACCAAGCGCAACAACAACTTCAAAGATACTAGGCGAAGCCAAGGACCCAGTTAAAGCTACGCGCAAGGGTCTCGCAACATCGGCTAGCTTTACTCCGCGGGCATCGGCAAAAGAACGAACACAGGTCTCTGTTCGTTCGAAACTCCAATCTTCAATCTCATTAAGTGTTAAATTGAGCGATCTCAACAATTCTATAGAACTTGGTCCGAGGCAACTTGCAGCCTTTTTATCTTTAACGGGATAAACAGGCGGTATAACTAAAAACAATGCATCATCACACATCTCTTTGAGATTTTTTGCACGCTTTTTAAGAGCCGGAAGTAAAACCAAAAGGCGTTTGACGAATATGTCTTCATTTATATTTTTATGGCATCTAGCAAATTCAAGGATCAATCGAACTAATTTTTCATCACTGCACTCAGAAATGTAATGTTTGTTAACACTGTCGAGGCGATCAAAGTCGAAACGTGATGGTCCCTTATTAATACTGGAAAGTTTGAACCATTTCACAGCATTCTCGGTCGAAATTAATTCATGATCCTTGTGCGACCAACCGAGACGCAGCAAATAATTACGGACGGCTTCAGGCAAATACCCCATCTCTCTGTATGTCTCGACACCAAGCGCTCCATGTCTCTTCGACAACTTCTGACCATCCTGTCCATGTATCAACGGAATATGCGCATATTCTGGAAGTTCCCAACTTAACGCTTGGTACAAATGGTATTGCCGGAATGCATTATTTAGATGATCATCTCCACGTATGACATGCGTTACTCCCATATCGTGATCGTCTACTACGACTGAATGCATGTACGTTGGGCTGCCATCAGATCGTAGAAGAATAAAGTCATCAAGCTCCTCATTGTTCACACTGACTTCGCCCTGGACCTTATCATTAATGGTCGTCACTCCTTCAAGTGGCATCTTAATTCTAACTACCGGTCTTATGTCACTAGGACGGTCAGCTGGATCTCTGTCGCGCCAGCGCCTGTCATATGAATTGGTTGTTCCGGAAGTTCTTGCTTTGGCCCGCATTGCGGATAACTCTTCAGGTGAGCAATAACATCGATAGGCTTTGTTCTCTGCGAGAAGTTTTTCTGCTGCCGCGACATGAAGGTTGCGTCTGCTAGATTGAAAAATTATTTCCCCATCATTTTCTAGCCTTAACCATTTTAAGCTATCTATAATTGCATTGATGGCAGGTTCGGTAGATCGTTTTGCGTCAGTATCTTCTATTCTCAGCTTGTAGTGGCCACCATTATGTCGCGCAAATAGCCAGTTGAATAATGCGGTACGTGCGCCACCAATATGTAGATAGCCGGTAGGTGAGGGAGCAAAGCGGGTTACAACTGTCATTGTGGTTCAAATCAATTAGCAATACTGAAAATAAAATCACATGTTTCTTTTCTAAAACAACCAAAAGCATTCTAACCGTCATAAAGAATGATGTATCGTTGCATGCATTTCACCGGCTAAAATTGTCCAGAATGTAATTTCGCCGGAATACTAATAACTTCTCAGTAACCCGACAAGCTTGCCTTGAACTGTTACTCTATCCGGGCCGAAGATCCGAGTTTCGTAATCTTTATTGGCTGGTTCCAATGCAATTGAATCGCCTTTGCGTCGTAACCGCTTTAGCGTGGCTTCAGTTTCGTCAATGAGGGCAACTACGATGTTCCCGCTTTCCGCGGTGTCGCAGTACTCTATGATGACCGTATCTCCATCAAAAATACCCGCCTCAATCATCGATTCTCCCTCAACTTCTAACGTGTAGTGCTCGCCAGAGGATAGCATCGATGTTGGCACTTCAATTTGAGCAGTCTCGTCGCGAAGCGCCTCAACAGGTGTCCCGGCTGCAATTTTTCCATAGCATGGTAGACTGATGGCGTCTGCTTCAATAAGCGGCATTCCGGGGCGCCCAAATGGTTTATCATTACTGATTACCGTTGGATTAAAACCTTGATGTTTTGGTTTTTCTCCGGGTACATTTTCGGGCAATCTAACGACATCGAGGGCACGCGCCTTGTGGGGTAAGCGGCGTATGAAACCTCGTTCTTCCAAACCGGTAACCAAGCGGTGTATTCCGGATTTGGATTTTAGTTGTAATTTCTCTTTCATTTCGTCGAAAGAGGGCGGAATACCATTCTTAAGAAGACAATCTTGGATATACATCAACAAATCATATTGCTTTCGAGTTAGCATTTCATAACACCCATCTTTACAAACCTATTAAAAATTAAACGGTTCTTGTGTATGCACCAGTAAAAATCCATCCCAACCAAGTATTTAATAAACTTTTACAGTTAAAATAATCGCTAGTGACGAAAAAAACCCGAACAAAACAGAAACTTCCCCATATGTTCTATTAAAGTTCGCGAATCGGGTCAAGTAGAACTTAAGTTTATAAATAGCTTTTTAGTATCCCGCTAGCATCGAAGGCATGCGAAGGATTTTCACTGGGGTTCCGGCAGATATACCAGGTGCCAGCGGTTTTCGAACGATGAAGCAATCGGATCGTGCAAGTGAAACCATCATAGAGCTATCTTGAATAGGAAATGGTGTTACTTGCATTACTCCATTTTTACTTTTGTTTAGTCTGCCGCGTATGTAGTCTTCCCTCTCGCCATTCTTGGGCAGAGACTCAGTCACCTCGACAGTTTCAAGAGCATCGTCGGAAGTTTGCAGGCCAAGTTGTGCTTCGATCGCTGGTTTAAGAAAAATTAAAGCGCAAACCATTGTTGAGACCGGGTTTCCTGGCAGGCCAAGCAGAGGTGTGTCGTTAAAATTACCAAAAATGAGCGGTTTGCCGGGTCTCATCGCAATTTTCCAGAACTCAACATCAAGACCGATTCCGCCAAGAACCTCCTGGATGAGATCGTGATCTCCAACTGATGCTCCACCTGTAGTTACAAGAAGATCAATACCCTTAGCACCTTCGGCTATGCGTGCGAGAGCATTACGATTATCTGGGGCAATTCCCAAAAGGACAGGATCACCGCCAAATGCACGCACTGCAGCGGCAAGGCCAGTAGAATTAGCGCTGACTATTTGATTTGGCCCCAGTGGATCGCCCGGCATCACTATTTCATCACCAGTCGACAATATGCCAATACGCGGTCTCTGTCTGACCATAACCCAGGGAATATTCATGGCTGCTATTAACCCAGCATCTCGAGCCGTGAGTAATTGTCCAGATTTAAGGAGTATATCACCTTCGCTGAAATCAAGGCCAGCAGAACGAATATGCCGTTCTGGTTCTATTTCATTTATAATAACACTATCGCCCTCGACAGTTGTATCCTCTTGGATGACAACAGTGTCAGCGTCTATTGGAACCGGCGCGCCAGTAAAAATACGTACCGCTTCGCCTGAGTTGAGAGTTTCGGAGTAACTTCCGCCAGCATGTGCTGTGCCTACAATTTTTAGAGTAGCAGGCACAGAAGAGACGTCACTTGCGCGTACTGCGTAGCCATCCATCGCTGACACATCGAATGGTGGCTGTGTCCTCCGTGATTTCAATTCTTCAGCGAGGACACGGCCAAATACATCACTTACACTCACCTCTATTGAGGCCGTACGTTCCATCGCTTTTGTGATTTTTGCTCTGGCGTTAGCTACCGTTAACATTATTGAAACTCAAAGTTGCCTGATTGCCCACCAGTTTTGCTAATGAGACGAATGTCCGATATTTGCATGCCTCGGTCGACGGCTTTACACATGTCGTAGATAGTCAGGGTCGCCACGCTGACGGCAGTTAAAGCCTCCATTTCAACTCCCGTCTGGGCTCTTAGGCCACACTTTGCGGTAACCTCGATTGAATTCTTTTCTTTGTGCAGTTTGAAATCAACCGAGATGCTAGTAAGCGCCAACGGATGACAAAGTGGGATAAGTTCATGTGTTTTTTTTGCTGCCATAATACCAGCTAATCGTGCAGTGCTCATAACATCTCCTTTCTTTGCACCGCCAGATTCTATTAATTCTATTGTGTTAGATGCCATATTAATGAAACCACGGGCTATAGCCGTTCTGTGGGTCGTCTTTTTATCAGTCACATCTACCATTGATGCCTTTCCATCATCATTAATGTGCGTCAATTTCGGCATAATTTTCCTCGTCTCCAATTGGCTTTTTTGTTTTCAGTAAACGCAATGTCGCTGCCTCTACATCCTCTTGGCTCATCAGCGACTCTCCGATTAAAAAACAATTTGCACCAGCATCGGACATTCGAGCTAAGTCATCCGGACTAAAAAGTCCACTTTCACTGATTAAAAGCTTATTGGGCCCTATGGATTTCGAAAGCTCGATTGTAGTGTTTATGTCCACGTTCAATGTCTTTAGATTACGATTATTTATCCCAATAAGCGGCGAGGACAGTCTTGCAGCTCGATCGAGCTCAATGGCATTATGAACCTCGACTAAAACTGCCATGCCTAGATCGTGAGCTAATCCCTCAAGCGATATCGCCTCATTATCGCTCAGCGCCGCCATAATTAGCAAAATGCAATCCGCCCCCAGTGATCTCGATTCGTATATTTGAAAAGGATCGAGCATGAAGTCTTTCCGAAGAACGGGCAACTGTGTTGCATTACGAGCATCAATCAAAAACTCATCAGCACCCTGAAAAAAAGGTTTGTCTGTTAGAACTGATAAACACGCGGCTCCGCCTGCTTCATATGCTTTTGCAATGGCCGTAGGGTTAAAGTTTGACCGTATAACCCCTTTACTAGGAGATGCCTTTTTTATTTCCGCAATAAGGCCGTATTTCCCCTCTCTCCGGCGAGCTTTGAGTGCTGCGGTGAAATCCCGCACTGCTAATCCATCCTTGGCCCGGGAAATCATTTCTGACAATGGTATTATTTTTTTTCGGTTTTGAACTTCACCGCGCTTAACTTTACAGATATCTTGTAAAATATCAGGCATCATGATTTGCCCGTATTCATCAATAGTTTCGTTAATGCATCCTTTGCCTTGCTCGAGTCAATTGATTCGGCTGCTATCTCTACACCTTCTTTAAGATTCGCTGCTTTTTCTGCAACAACAAGGGCAGCAGACGAGTTGAAAAGAACAATGTCTCTGTATGGTCCCTTAGCTCCTTCAAGGAGGTCTCTTATTGCTTTTGCATTTTCATCGGGAGATCCTCCCTTTAACTTGTCGATATCCGTAAAGGGTAGGCCTGCGTCGCGCGGGCTAACTTCTAAGGTGCTAATATTACCGTCTGTCAGCTGTGCAATTGCACTTGTGCCCGTTGTTGTAAGTTCATCCATGCCGTCATTGCCATGAACAATCCAGGCCCTTCTAGCGCCAAGACCCGAGAGTGTCTCTGCCATTGGAACTAGCCATTTTAAGTCGTATGTGCCCACCAACAAATACTTTACTGATGCCGGGTTACACATCGGGCCTAAAATATTAAAAATAGTTCTTACACCAATCTCAGCGCGGGTCGGGCCAACGTGTCTCATCGCGCTATGGTAAATAGGGGCCATTAAAAATCCGATTTTTGCGTCAACAATTGATTTTTCTACAAGTTCTTTCTTAGCTTCGAGATCGACTCCCAGCGCAGCGAGAACATCTGCTGCCCCAGAGAGGGACGAGAACGCGCGATTGCCGTGTTTAGCTACTGGAACACCTGTACCCGCCACAACCAAGGCTGTTGCTGTTGATATATTGAAAGTACCGTGCGCATCGCCGCCAGTGCCAACTATGTCTATCGCGTCTATCGGAGCATTCACGTGCTTCATTTTTTTTCTCATTGTCTCAGCCGCACCAATAATCTCTTCGACTGTCTCGCCCCTAAAACGTAATGCAGAGAGGAATGCAGAAATTTGAGCCGGCGTGGCGTCACCGGACATCATAACATCAAAAGCTTTGCTAGCCTCATCCTTGCTTAACGTCTCGTTTTCAAAAACTTTGGTAATATATTCTTTTAGATTTTGCATGAAATGCTTCTCACCTTTGATCGGAAGTCATATCAATGAAATTTTTTAGTAATTTATGTCCATATTCTGTCGCTATGCTTTCCGGATGAAACTGCACACCAATAAGCGGGTGTTCGTTGTGTTCTATTCCCATAATGAGGCCGTTATCAGCTTCTGCAGTAATCTTTAAGCAATCCGGCAACGTCTCACGTTCGATTAATAAAGAATGATAACGGGTTGATTTGAAGGGGGACGGGATGCCAGCAAAAACTCCTATCCCCGTATGGTTCACATCACTAACTTTTCCGTGCATTGGTGCTGGTGCGCGTACAATTTTGGCACCAAACGCCTGCCCTAAGGATTGATGGCCTAGGCAAACCCCTAATACCGGTATGTATCCTGCAGCTTTTCTGATGAGTTCAACACTTATGCCAGCGCTCTCTGGACCACACGGGCCAGGAGATATCACGATACCCTCAGGTTCCAAGTTTAAAGCATCTTTAACTGACAAACTATCATTGCGTTTAACCAAAACTTCAGCGTCTAATTCTCCCATAAAATGAAGCAGATTATACGTAAAGCTGTCATAGTTATCTATTAGAAGAAACATTTTAGATTTTGCTCGTGTTCATTGACATCGTAGGCATGTGTGTACTTTTGTTAAAGACCTAATATGGGGCATTTGAAACGAGAACGCCATTCCCAAACGGACAAAAAAGCCCTCGGACTATTTATCCGGTGGTGGCCGCATAAAGTCCATAAATGTAGACTGCGCTTTTTAAAAAAAACTTGTGAAAAGCTTTTCTTACGAGATAGCCGTGTCATCATTGTGTTCCTGAACCTTTGATGTTTTACCACTATATTTTGGTAAAGCATCAAACCTTTTTGAAAAAAGTCCATTGTCGCTGGCTTAGAGTTTTCGCATTTTTTTTATATGATAAATACTCAGAAAAAACCCTCGGGTTTATATGATTAATTTGCACTTATATATTTGACTTACCTAGGATTGTTAGTGATGTTTTCCTAATCCTCCATAACCGAAAGATAACAATTGGCCCGGCGTAGCAAACCCAAATCAAAAATCAAAAAACGATCCACAAAAAAAGCGAGATCGAAGCGTTTTTTGGAGCGCATTTTTAATAATAAGGCCGATTTTAAGATTGGGTCAGGGTTATTCCGCGAGATACTCTGGGTTTTCATTGTCTTTTGTATGGGCATGTTTTTTGGTGTTTTTTTGTTTAAGCCTACGCAAACGGAAACCAAAATCTCAAGTAAGCAAAACAAATTAGAGAATTACAGCGTTCCAGTAACGGTTATCGATAATAGTGGTGGGGAGAAGGTAAAATCTCTGCATAAAGTTTTCACCAAAACAAAATCTCATGCAGAACAAAATATTTCGTCGCCAAACAGGTCGAAGATACCGACCCTTGATAGGGTCCCGCATGCCAAGACAAATGAGCTATACCTGAATTCAAAAAAAACAAGATTGGCATGGCGGATCCATTCAGCGCGATTAGCAAATAATATAGCCAATAAACCCGCTATAGCGATCGTCCTAGATGATCTCGGGGTAAATCAACTCCTTACTAAGCAAGCCATAGGGTTGCCTCCGCCCTTAACACTCGCCTTAATTCCATACGGGAAAAATCTTCATCGACATGCTGCTGCAGCGCGTCGTCGTGGGCATGAACTACTCGTTCATCTGCCCATGGAGCCCATTGATGCAGGCAAAAACCCGGGTAAAAATGCCCTTCTTACAAGCTTAAGCTCAGCGCAGTTACGAAACCGAGTTTCTTGGAATCTTAGTCAATTTAATGGTTTTGTAGGGATAAATAACCATATGGGAAGCAAGTTTACAGCATGGTACCCTGGCATGAGAATCGTTATGCGGGCATTAAAAAGGCGAGGTTTATTGTTCTTAGATTCCAGGACAACCACAAAAACACGTGGACAATTTCTTGCTATGAAAATGGGAGTTCCCCACGCTGTTCGCGATATTTTTTTGGATAACAAAGTTGAAAAAAAAGCAATTCAAAAACAGCTTTCGCAGCTTGAGGTTTTAGCAAAAAAAAATGGTACTGCTGTTGGGATTGGACATCCTTATGATACGACCATTGCGGCATTGCGAGCTTGGATACCGGCTGCCAAAGAGCGTGGTTTCGTTTTTATCTCAGTTGCAGCTACTGTTGGTCGACAGCTTACCAAAACCACTCGCAAGAAGTTTTAGCTAAACCGAATGGTTTATATTTTTGGCAGCTTGGACGGCTCTTATAATCGCCTGCGCCTTATTGCGGCTTTCCTCATACTCCAATTCTGGGTCGCTATCGGCCACTACCCCACCACCAGCCTGCACGTAAACCGTCCCATCTTTGACAACAGCCGTTCGCAATGCAATACAAGTGTCCATATCGCCATCAGCCCCAAAATATCCTATGCAGCCAGCATAAATGCCGCGTTTTTCGGTTTCTAATTCATCAATAATTTCCATTGCCCTTATTTTTGGCGCTCCAGAAACAGTGCCTGCTGGGAAACCGGCTACTAATGCTGATAGCGCATCATACTCTTTTTTGATAATACCTATTACATTTGAAACGATATGCATGACATGACTATAATATTCTACGGTGAATTTTTCAGTCACACTTACGCTTCCGGTTTTTGACACACGGCCAACATCGTTCCGTCCCAAATCGAGCAACATCAGATGTTCTGCCAATTCTTTCGGATCGCCTAACAGGTCATCTTTTAACGCTTTGTCTTCGGCTGGAGATTTTCCGCGAGGTCGAGTTCCTGCGATGGGTCGTATTGTTACCGTGTCATCTCGCAATCTTACAAGTATTTCCGGGCTGGAGCCAACAACAGAAAAATTTACAAAGTTGAGCAAAAACAGATATGGGGACGGGTTGAGGCGACGCAAGGCACGATATAATTCAAGCGGAGGAAGGTCAAATGACGACTTAAAACGCTGACTTACGACCACTTGAAATGCATCACCAGCGCGTATGTATTCCTGCGCTCGTTTTACCATCTTACAGAAATCGTTTTTGGACATATTGGCTGTGAATTCACATGCCTCTTGATTTTTGGAAGGGATACGGGGCGGGTGAGATGGGGCATCTAAATTTTGCCAAACAAGTGCAACACGAGCCTTTGCTTCTTCAAGAGCATCTTTGCCTGATAGATTGGCTGTGGGACGAATCGGAGTAACAACTGTGATTGTGTCACCTATATTATCAAAAACTGCAATTACGGTAGGTCTTACAAATATACCTGATGGTAGGCCCAACGGGTCACTATTGTTGTCCGGTAAGTGCTCCATTAATCGCACCATGTCATAACTCATGTAACCAACAAGTCCTGCTGCCATAGGAGGCATCCCCGAAGGCATCTTGATTTCAGACTCCTCGAGGTGAGAACGCAATGAGGTTAGGCTATCTTCAGCGCATGGTTCAAAAATCATAGGTTTGTCACGCTGTGGAGATCTGCAAACTTCAGCTTTCGCGTCAAAGCAGCGCCAGATCAAATCGGGGTTAAGGCCAATAAACGAGTAACGACCACGTATTTTTCCGCCTTCGACGGATTCCAAAAGAAAACTGTAAGGCTCATCGGCCGCCAATTTGAGCATTGCTGAAATTGGTGTTTCAACATCGGCTACTCGACCCTCCCAATAGACTTGTGGAGTGGCAGCCTCATACGCCTCGATAATTGTTGACGAGTTAGGGGGTGTCACCCAATGCTCCGCTGTCATCTTCATTGCTCTCAAACAATTGCTTCAAAGCCGCCTTATTAATAGATACTTCGTGTGATTCTCTAATTGCTGATTGAAGCTGTGAAAGTATATCCGACACCATCGATATTTTGACTTCATTTTTGAGAGCGTTGATTCTTTTTTTGTCAACGCGCCCATCTGCTGATGTAACTCGAGAAAGTGATGCAACAAAATACTCGCCGTTTCCTCTACTAAAACTAGCCTTGCCTTTAGCTTTTAGGTTGAAAATTTTTGCAATTAACTCGCGTGGTATTCCTTCAACCGTATCGAAGCGGTTTGTCGGGCCGATATTAAAAACTTTTGCTTTTATCGACGATGCTACGCGAGAAATAGTGGCACCGTCATTAATTTTGTTAGCTAAATTTTCTGCTTTCACTCTTGAGAGGTTCATTTTTTTTGCCTCACTCCACGCAATACGCACTCGTCCCTTCGCACGCTGCAACGGAACAACCGATGATTTTTTTATGTTATTTACTCGAAGAACGAAGAATCCACCTGCTGCAGTTTCCGTCATAAATGTGTCTTGCCCTTCCACAGCATCAAATAGCGTCTTTAAAAAGGGCTCACCAGGAATATTGGCCACCATTTTTCCATTTTCGTCTCGCCCATCTTGGTCAATGTTTATTATTCGTCGAGATTCTATACCTTGTTCGGCGGATGCTTCTTCAATAGTGAGTCCCCTACCAAGCGAATCTTCGAGAGAATTTGATATTCGGATCACATCTTCAAGTGCTTGTTCTTGGCGAATTTCTTGACCTAATTCTGCCTTAACTTCTGAAAAAAGCTTCACTCGCTCTGGGAAAATATCATCGATTTTTAAAATACGATACCCGAATTCGTCCTTTACAGGATTGGAAACTTTACCTTTACCTAAACGGAAAATTTCTTTTGCCAGGGTGTTAGGTAGGTCTTCTCGTGACACAGAGCCGAGCTGTGTTGTCTTTTTGTCCTGCCCAGCAACTAAATCCGCAACAGACTCAAAATCCAAACCTTTTTCTATTTTGGCACGGGCTATATCCGCTTCTTTCTTCGTTTCAAACAATATTTGCGAGACTTTTCTTTTTTCAGCTTGCGTAAAATCAGATATCCTATCCTGATATATTTGTCTGAGAACGGCCTCATCCACCTTAGTTAATCGTTCCAATTTTGCCGGATCGATGTGAACGAATACCAGGTTTCGGTATTCGGGCGACGTGAACAGCTGTGGATTTTCACTGTGAAACTTAATTAGCTCTGCTTCTTTAGGCCTTGGCACATCCCTTTTGTTCACTGAAACCTTAAAAACTGCGGCAGTTCTTTCTTCTGCCTGCCATCTATAAAGGTAATTCAACAACTTCTTTGGGCCCGCAGCTCCAGCAGAAAGGCTTTCGATCATCTGCATACGAGGTATTTCCGCGCGCCGGGCGGCCTCATATTCCTGCAGGGTATAGCCATTGTCGCGCAATAATTGATCGAATTGGACGGAACCAATTTGGCCGAATCGATCTCGTATATCGCGCTCGATGGCACTTGTTGCAACGGTTAAGCCGAGGTTTTCGGCAGCTAAGTCGTAAACGCTGGCATCAACAACACGTTCAACTACACTGTCAAGAACGCCAAATTTTCGCGCTTGCTCCTCATTTATTCCGCGTTTGCGGAGTGTATCGATCTGTCGACGGTACTGCCTTTCTATAGCTTTAGCGGTAATTTTACTGTCACCGACCTCAGCTATGACAGTCTGCACTGCGCCTTGGCCAAAAAAATCGGTAGTACCCCACAGTGCAAAACTTAAAATAAGAATGCCGAAAAGCAGATAGACAAGAATCTTGGCGATGCCATCTCGAATGTTCTGCAACATATTATTTATCCTTCAAAAACAGTTGATCAAAATACCGTAGTTGACCAATTCGGGATTGATAGCCTGCGACGGTTATCACAACAAGCGTATTCGGTTCAACAACAAGCCCATATCGGTTAATATAGCTTTATCGTGGTTTTTCACCAAAATCTTACAAAGAGAAGCTTTGAAATATGACACCAAAACGCCGACCCCTGATAGCTGGTAATTGGAAGATGAACCTCACCAGCTCTACCGCCGAAAAACTCTCTATTGAAGTGGCTGCTAAAGCCGATAACTTAGACCTCGATATTCTTTTATGTCCGCCTTCAATCTACTTAGAGAGGGTAGGTAAGGCTATAAGTTCTAGCTCTGTTCATCTTGGAGCACAGGATTGCCATATAAATGACCAGGGCGCCCATACGGGAGATATCAGTCCCTCTATGCTGCGTGATGTTGGCTGTGCATATACAATCGTGGGTCACTCTGAACGGAGAGCCGATCATTGTGAAACGAATCAAATTGTTGCTGCTAAGGCACGATCTGCATGGGCTGCAGGGATTACATCGATTATTTGTGTTGGTGAAACTAATGATGAACGCAACTCGGGCATGGCACTTAAGTCAGTAGAAGCACAAATACATACTTCAGTGCCAGACGGGGCTGATGATCAAAATACCGTTATTGCCTACGAACCTATTTGGGCAATCGGTAGCGGCAAAACACCTACAATAAATGAAGTTGCAGAAATGCATAATGCTATACGTGGGGTTTTAAAGCAGTTAATTGATGAAAAGTCGGCCCAGGGTATTCGCATAATCTACGGAGGGTCTCTTAAGGCAAATAACGCCAAATCGTTAATGGTTCTCGCTGATGTTGATGGTGGTCTAATTGGTGGTGCTAGCCTGACATCAATGGAATTCATAGCTATTGCTGAATCTTGCCCCTAGCCAGCGCGCCTAATGTTGGCTAAACATTCACATCTAAGCCCTGTTTTTTGATTGTTTATGCGGGGCTATGTATCCTTTACACGGCTTCCATGGAGCGGAAATGGAACAAATTATTTTAGTTATTCACTTACTTTTGGCTATAGGTTTGGTTGTGACCGTTTTGATGCAAAAAAGCGAGGGCGGAGCACTAGGAATCGGGGGAAGCGGAGGCGCACTCGTTAGCGTGCGCGGATCTGCAAATTTTCTTACTCGTGCGACCGCTATCATGGCAGGTTCTTTCATAGCGACAAGCCTGACTTTAGCTATCCTTGCCGGAAGTCACAACAAAAGTAATATAAACTTAGATAAGCCCAATGCGGGCAATGAGCGCAGTGCTCCGTTGACACCAAATACCAAAAAGCCCCCTACAGTGCCTTTATCAAAATAACAAATGGCAAAACGATCATATTTTGCTGCTGATTAGGGAGCTAATCAAATTGGTTAGTCAATAATGACACGGTTTATATTTATTACTGGTGGAGTTGTATCATCACTAGGCAAAGGGCTCTCCTCTGCCGCGCTCGGGGCCCTGCTTCAGGCGCGGGGCTTTAAGGTGCGCCTGAGAAAATTGGACCCTTACCTGAACGTGGATCCGGGCACGATGAGTCCCTATCAACATGGTGAGGTTTACGTGACCGATGACGGGGCAGAGACAGATCTCGACCTTGGGCATTATGAACGTTTTACAGGGGTACCCGCAAAGAGAAGCGATAATGTAACGGCCGGGCGTATATACAGCAAAGTGCTCCTCAAAGAGAGACGGGGCGACTATCTCGGCGGTACGGTGCAAGTAATTCCGCATGTGACAGATGCTATTAAAGAATTCATAACTGATGATCTTGACGACGAAGATTTTGTCTTAGTTGAAATAGGCGGTACCGTGGGCGACATAGAAGGGCTCCCATTCGTAGAAGCAATACGGCAGCTAGGTAATGAATTAGGCTCGGATAGAGCTCTTTTTGTGCACGTAACACTTGTTCCATATCTAAATGCTGCCGGCGAACTGAAAACCAAACCAACTCAGCATTCAGTTAAAGAACTTTTGAGTGTCGGGATCCAGGCCGACATAATGCTGTGTCGTTCTGAGCACGATATACCTCCTGATGCACGCCGAAAATTAGCGTCGTTTTGTAATGTTCAAGAAGACTCAGTAATACCGGCATTGGACGTAGAGTCGATTTATGAAGTTCCGCTTTCTTATCATCGCGAGGGGCTTGATGTTCAGGTTTTAAGGCATTTCCAAATGGAGGAAGATGCTCAGAAGCCAGTTGATTTAAGTCGATGGGAAAAAATTGCCAAAATATTGCGAACGCCAGAAGGGGAGGTAAATATCGCAGTTGTAGGCAAGTACACGAACCTTTTAGATGCTTATAAATCTTTAAGTGAGGCTCTAGTTCACGGAGGTATCGCTAATAAGGTACGAGTGAACTTGAAATGGCTGGAATCTGAGATTTTTGAATCTTTAGATCCTGTACAGTCTCTTGAAAATTGTGATGGCATATTGGTGCCTGGTGGTTTCGGAGAACGCGGCGCAGAAGGGAAAATTGCCGTAGCTCGGTTCGCACGTGAGCGCCGTGTCCCATATTTCGGTATTTGTTTTGGAATGCAGCTTGCGGTAATCGAAGCAGCGAGGAATTTAGCAGGTATTAAAAATGCTAGCTCGACCGAGTTTGGCCCAACCGAAAATGCAGTCATAGGACTAATGACGGAATGGAACAAGGGAGGTACAATAGAGAGGCGTAACGACGATAGCGACTTGGGGGGGACGATGCGTCTTGGTGCTTTCCCATGCCGGCTGGTTGAGGGAACTAAAGTTTCAAATATTTTCTCTAATCAGCCAGAGATTTCAGAGCGGCACCGTCACCGTTACGAGGTAAATATTACGTACAAAAAACGCCTCGAAGATGCTGGGCTTGCATTTTCGGGGCTATCACCTGATGGTTTGTTACCTGAAATAGTTGAGATACCAGATCATCCTTGGTTCGTTGGGGTACAATTCCATCCAGAATTGATGTCTAAGCCATTCGCACCTCATCCAATATTTACAAGTTTTATTGAGGCCGCAGTAACACAATCTAGGTTGGTTTAATGGAAAGGCCTCGCCACGTTCACGTAGGAAATTGCAGGATTGGAAATGATCTTCCGATCACAATTATAGCCGGACCATGTGTAATGGAAAGTCGAGCGCATGCCCTTGAAATGAGCTCCTCCATAAAAAAAGTGACTGATAGTCTGGGTTTGGATTTTATTTACAAAACTTCTTTTGATAAGGCTAATAGGACTTCAACAAAAAGTCCTCGTGGTGTTGGACTTGAAGAGGCCTTGCCAATTTTTGCGGAAATTCGTGAGAGCTTGGGATGCCCTGTATTAACCGATATTCATGATGTGGGGCAGTGCTCAGTAGTTGCAGAGGCTGTTGATATCCTTCAAATACCAGCATTCCTTTGTCGGCAGACGGATCTTTTAGAGGCTGCCGGGCACACTGGGAAATGCATTAACGTAAAAAAGGGACAGTTTTTAGCACCATGGGATATGGAAAATGTTGCTGAAAAAATCACAGCAGTAGGGAATAATAATGTACTGTTGTGTGAAAGGGGAGCGAGCTTTGGATACAATACCTTAGTTTCAGATATGCGGTCTCTTCCAATCATGGCCAAACTCGGTTTCCCCGTCGTATATGATGCGACTCACTCTGTCCAGCAGCCGGGAGGGCAGGGCACCCGATCGGGTGGTGATAGGGGTATGGTGCCACACCTTGCTAGAGCAGCTGTGGCTGTAGGTGTTGCTGCTGTATTTGTAGAAACGCATCAGGATCCCGATAATTCGCCTTCAGATGGGCCAAATATGTTAGAGTTGGAAAATCTTTTGTCTCTTCTCAAAAAGTTGAAAGAGATAGATGAGATAGTAAAAAATAAATTTGAATAGGCGCCAGTTTCTTCACAACCACGTTAAACCTGAGGTAATTCATGTCTGCTATTATCGAAATAAAAGCGCGAGAGATTATCGACAGCAGAGGTAATCCCACTGTGGAGGTTGATGTAATGCTTGAATCAGGAGCGGAGGGACGGGCGGCGGTGCCCTCTGGGGCTTCAACTGGCAGTCATGAAGCTGTTGAACTACGTGACGGATCAGATAGGTATGGGGGAAAGGGTGTTCTTCAAGCGGTTCAAGCAGTGAATACAGAAATATTCGATTTGTTGTCCGGTATGGATGGTCGAAATCAGCGACACCTTGATAATCTTATGATCGATCTAGACGGAACCAAAAACAAAAGCAGGTTGGGCGCTAACTCGATTCTGGGGGTATCGATGGCATTAGCTAAAGCGGCCGCTCTGGAGTCTCGACTACCACTATACCGTTACATCGGTGGTGCGTTTTCTAACACGCTTCCTGTTCCAATGATGAACATATTAAATGGCGGAGCTCATGCAGATAATCCGATAGATATACAAGAATTTATGGTGATGCCTGTCAAAGCAGAGAGCGTGAGTGAAGCCATTCGTATTGGTTCGGAAATATTTCATGCTCTTCGAAGCGCTTTGAGTGATGCCGGGCACAATACGAATGTAGGAGATGAGGGAGGTTTTGCACCCGATCTAGCCTCCACTGATGAAGGTTTGCAGTTTGTTATGCGTGCAATTGAGGCGGCCGGTTGCAAACCTGGCGATGACGTTTTGCTAGCCCTTGATTGTGCCGCTACAGAATACTTTAAAGATGGAAAATACGTTCTGTCCGGCGAGGGCAAAAGCCTGAGCTCAGACGAAATGGTCGATTATCTAACGGATCTTGTGGCTCGCTATCCTATCTGTTCCATTGAAGATGGTATGGATGAGGATGACTGGGATGGTTGGTCAGCACTTACGGAGGCTATTGGAGCGAAGACACAACTTGTTGGAGATGACCTTTTTGTTACAAATCCCGAGCGATTGAAGCGGGGAATTTTGGAAAATTCGGCAACTGCAATTTTAGTTAAGGTTAACCAGATTGGCACGCTTACGGAAACGCTTGAGACCGTTGACACAGCATTGCGTGCCGGTTTTGGTGCCGTTATGTCGCATCGGTCTGGTGAAACAGAAGACACAACAATTGCTGACCTTGCTGTTGCTACAAACTGTGGGCAAATCAAAACCGGTTCTTTATCCCGTTCTGATCGGCTTTCGAAATATAATCAGTTATTGCGAATAGAAGAGGAACTTGGCGTAAGCGCAGTTTATGCTGGGTGTTCTATAGTTCGGTAAATCGAAATGTAAAAGAGCCAAAAGCCTGCCATATAATTTCATGTAAATGTATAAATTTACAGCGGTTGCTGACTAATTACCTCGAGTAGGCACTTTTTGCCGGTTGATTCTTTTGTGGAGGCGTGATTCCATTGCAACATGTCAACGGTGCAAGAATTGATATCGCGAGCAAAAGTCGTATTCCCTGCTGCCATGTTCATCATGGTTATTGGCTATTTCACCTACCATTCTATTCAAGGGGATAAAGGTATCTTTTCCTACATCAAGTTGA
Organism: Pseudomonadota bacterium; assembly: GCA_036339585.1. Taxonomy (NCBI): domain Bacteria; kingdom Pseudomonadati; phylum Pseudomonadota; species Pseudomonadota bacterium. The sequence goes on along the minus strand of JAYZAS010000006.1, from coordinate 65,041 downwards.
AGCATAAGGTGACTCTCGCGCGGGCCGCACTTGATGAAATCCATCTAGAAAAAAAAGCTCTGGAGATCAAGGTAAGAGGTCTTCGTCACACGAGCTTGGATCTTGATCTTCTAGAGGAGCGAGCAGGTGCGGCGCTTAACCTTATGCGCAGTGACGATCTGCTTTTGTATTTTTCGAGATAGTCATTTGATGTCCTAATACTAGGTCACAATAGGGACGACAAATGCAAATTGCCTACCTTGAAAGTGTCCAAACGGGGCGTTACGTAATAAAATTACTTTGTGAGCTCGGTAAACGCGATTTTAATTCAAACGGTTTCATTCATACCTTAACTTGTTTTGAGTTAAAAATTAATAAAGCATTGATATTATTATAAATTTTTAACTATTGCTGTCCTGTGATTTTAGCGCTAGGTCTATTTGTACAACCACGTATGTGGTTCACTGTCGTTATTGTATTGGACATACCTATGGCGAAGAAAAAAACTCCTCCTCGATCTAAGAAAGCTATTCGTGAGATTGCGCCGGAAAAGCAGATTGAGCTTTTCAAAGAAATGCTGTTAATCAGACGTTTCGAAGAGAAGGCCGGCCAGTTGTATGGGATGGGTTTAATTGGTGGTTTCTGTCATCTCTACATTGGGCAAGAGGCCGTTGTTGTGGGCATGCAAGAGGCTATTACACCACAAGACTCAGTGATAACCAGTTACCGCGATCATGGGCATATGCTTGCATGCGGTATGGACCCGCGCGGTGTTATGGCAGAGTTGACAGGGCGCGTGGGCGGATATTCCCGCGGTAAGGGCGGATCCATGCATATGTTTTCGAAAGAAAAAAATTTTTATGGTGGTCATGGAATTGTCGCTGCACAAGTCCCAATTGGAACGGGAGTTGCTTTTGCACACAAATATCGCAAGAACAAAAATGTATCACTCACTTATTTAGGGGACGGTGCGATTAACCAAGGGCAGGTTTATGAAGCTTTCAATATGGCTGCACTTTGGAAATTGCCAGTCATATATATTATTGAGAATAATCAATATGGTATGGGCACGAGTGTGCAGAGGTCATCCGCTAGTAAGGACCTGTACGTAAGAGGAGAGCCTTATGGTATTCCTGGTGAGCAGGTTGACGGCATGGCAGTTTCGACGGTTTTAAAAGCTGGGAAAAAAGCAGTTTCACACTGCCGAGCCGGAAAGGGGCCTTATATTCTTGAAATGATGACATACCGATACAGAGGCCATTCAATGTCTGATCCCGCCCGGTATAGAAGTAGAGATGAGGTCTCAAAGGTTCGTGAGGAGCGGGATCCCATAGAACGCATGAAGGGTCATTTGTTGAAAGAAAAAGTTATAGATGAGGCCACACTTAAAAAGATAGATACCGAAATAAAGCATATAGTTTTGGATGCTGCTGAATTTGCACAGAATAGTCCCGAGCCTGAGCCATCCGATCTCTACACAGATATTTTGGTGGAGAGTTAAAATATTGATTCTTATATATAAAAAAGATCAGAGAGGGAACCTGTAGATGCCAACAGAAGTTTTGATGCCCGCGCTATCCCCTACAATGACGGCTGGTAAGTTGGCACGTTGGCTCAAGTCTGAGGGCGATAGTGTACTCCCTGGGGAGGTGCTGGCAGAAATAGAGACTGATAAGGCGACAATGGAAATTGAAGCCGTAGATGAGGGTACCCTTGGAAAGATATTGGTGCCGGAGGGGGCAGAAGAGGTTGCTGTTAAAACACCTATAGCGGTTATGTTTGCAGATGGGGATGATGAAGTGCCGAATAACGATATCGCCCAGGTACCTGTGATACCCGATGAGTTAACCGTTAAAACAAAAAACTCCGAGGAAACCGCGATGGTTTTGGCTAGCAATAACGGTATGAGCTCGGAACTCGAATGGAATGGTAAAACTTCCACTCAGACAGTACGAGAGGCATTAAGGGATGCCATGGCTGAAGAAATGCGTAGAGATGAAAATGTTCTATTAATGGGCGAGGAGGTTGCCGAATATCAGGGTGCGTATAAAGTTAGCCAAGGCCTATTAGATGAGTTCAGTGCAAAGCGTATTATTGACACCCCTATTACGGAGCATGGGTTTGCGGGCTTGGGTATTGGAGCAGCCTTTATGGGGTTAAGGCCAATTGTTGAATTTATGACTTTCAATTTTGCGATGCAGGCGATCGACCAGATCGTCAACTCCGCCGCCAAAACACTTTACATGTCGGGCGGACAGATGGGTTGTCCTATTGTGTTTCGGGGGCCAAATGGAGCAGCGGCAAGAGTTGCAGCCCAACACTCACAATGTTACGCAGCTTGGTATTCAGCTATTCCCGGTCTAAAAGTGGTTGCACCCTGGTCTGCTTCCGATGCTAAAGGACTTTTAAAAAGTGCAATACGTGATCCAAATCCAATAATTTTCTTGGAAAATGAGATACTGTATGGACACAGTTTTGAAGTTCCGGATACCGACGATTGGACTGTTCCGATTGGCAGTGCAAAGGTTGTCCGTGCTGGCCAGGATGTTACTTTAGTAGCCTTTTCCATAATGGTGAGTAGGGCAATGGAGGCGGCAGAAGCATTAGCTGAGGAAGGCATAAGTGCTGAAGTCATTGATCTCAGAACGTTGCGACCTTTGGATGATGAAACCATTATTCGCTCAGTTAAAAAGACCAACCGTGTGGTAAGCTGTGAAGAAGGTTTTCCCCAGTCAGGTGTGGGTGCAGAAATTTGTGCACGCATCACCGACCAAGCTTTTGACTGGTTAGACGCTCCGGTCGCGCGGGTCACTGGAGCTAATGCTCCGTTACCCTATGCTGCTAATCTTGAAAATCTAGCATTACCTCAGGCAAATAGCATCGCAGAGGCTGCAAAGGCCGTATGTTACCGTTAGCAAAAAAGGACGTTATCTCATGCCGGTGAAAATTCTTATGCCAGCACTGTCGCCAACCATGACCGACGGTAAGCTCGCTAAATGGAACGTAAGCATAGGAGATGATGTTGCCTCCGGTGATGTGCTTGCAGAGATTGAGACAGATAAAGCGACAATGGAAGTTGAGGCCGTAGAGGAGGGCAGGGTAGCAAAATTATTAGTGCAAGAGGGAAGCGAGAATGTTGCTGTCAATTCTGTTATAGCTCTTCTTTTGGAAGACGGTGAAACCGCTGACGAAATCGAACTTACAGAAGATTTCGTTTCTGAAAATAAGATTGAGATACCAATTGCGGAAAGGGAGCGCGAGGCTACCCCTTTAAAAGCTAACCATACTCCTCCGGAACATAAAGGTCTTGGAGAAGGTGCAGATCCCGTAGATAAAGACCGCGTACTAGCCAGTCCACTAGCAAAAAGAATGGCCTCTCAGGCAGGAATTGGATTGGATGAAATCAGCGGATCAGGCCCCAATGGGCGAATTGTAAAACGCGATATTGAGGCCGTTTTATCGGGTGGATTGCCTGCTGTTGTTGCTGCAAATCCTACCAGCGACACAAATAATCAAGAATATGAATTAATAGAACACTCGACTATGCGCAAGACTATTGCAGCACGTCTGACAGAATCAAAACAAACGGTACCGCACTTCTATGTGAGAGTTGATTGCGAAATCGACAAACTACTAGAATTTCGAGCGGAACTTAATAAAAAAGCTGATGGTGCATACAAGCTTTCAATTAATGACATCATCATCAAAGCAGCTGGTGTAGCCTTGAAGAAGGTGCCCAATGCGAATTCCTGCTGGACGGAGTCGGGAATTAGAGTGTTCAGATCTGCCGATATATCAGTAGCCGTATCCGTGGAGGGGGGGTTGATTACTCCTATAATCTTCAATGCAGATGGCAAAGGTTTGGAGCAAATTTCAAAAGAGATGCATGAACTTGCAGAACGAGCGCGTGACGGGAAGCTGTCTCCCGAGGAGTATACCGGCGGGACATTCAGCATATCTAACCTTGGGATGTATGGTGTAAAAAGTTTTGATGCAGTTATAAATCCCCCACAAGCCTGTATCCTTGCCGTTGGGGCGGGACAACAGTCTCCGGTAGTGCACAATGGTGCGCTGGCAGTGGCAACAGTAATGAATTTAACGCTTTCTGCGGATCATCGTGCAGTGGACGGAGCAGTAGCAGCGGAATATATGAAATGTTTAAGTGGATTAATTGAAGATCCAATGACAATGCTACTATAGGCGGCATTTCAAAGATGGAAAAAAAACAATATGATCTCGTTGTAATTGGTGGCGGCCCTGGAGGGTACGTTGCAGCCATTCGTGCGGCCCAGCTAAAAATGACAACAGCTGTGGTTGAAGCTAATCATCTAGGGGGGATCTGTCTCAACTGGGGTTGTATTCCGACGAAAGCGTTGCTTAGAAGTGCCGAAATTTATAGCTATTTGCAAAAGGCTGAAGAGTACGGTTTAACGGTTTCTGGAGCTAGTTTCGACATTTCCAAAGTGGTTCAGCGAAGTAGAAATGTAGCAAAAAAGCTCTCAATAGGCGTTCAGCATCTGCTTAAGAAGAATAATATTGACGTAGTGGACGGTCATGGGAAGCTGAGTGGTGGGCACGCCGGGTTGCATGAAATAACAGTAGAAAAAAATGGTAAACCTCAGATAGATTTGGTTGCTAAACACGTAATATTGGCTACTGGAGCGCGGGCGCGCGAGCTGTCTCACATGGAAACGGATGGCAAGCTTATTTGGTCTTACAAGGACGCAATGGTACCCGAAGTAGTACCAAAATCTCTGCTCGTTATAGGGTCCGGCGCCATCGGCATTGAATTTGCCAGTTTCTTTTGTAACCTGGGTGCTGAAGTAACGGTTGTCGAGATGTTGGACCGCATACTGCCCACGGAAGATTCTGAAATCTCTGCATTTGCTCAAAAGGAGTTTGAAAAACAAGGAATCACATTCATTACAGGCGCGAAAGTGAGTGATTTAAAGAAGGGGGCCAAAACGGTAACGGCACAAATAGAAAGCGCAGACAAACCCCGAAGAATAACGGTAGACAGAGTAGTGATGGCGATTGGCATCGTTGGAAATACTGAGAATCTTGGCTTGGAGCAAACAAAGGTAAAAACTGAAAATGGTCATATATTGGTGGACCAATGGCTTCAGACTAATGAAATTGGCATCTATGCAATCGGAGACGTTGTTGGTGCCCCGTGGCTCGCTCACAAGGCAAGCCATGAGGCTATTATTTGCGTTGATAAAATAATGAAGCGACAGGATGTCCATCCGCTGGAGATAAAAAATATACCTAGTTGTACCTACTGTATGCCGCAAATAGCATCGGTCGGGCTCACCGAGGAGGCGGCAAAGGATGAGGGGCACCAAATTTCAGTTGGTCGTTTTCCATTTATGGGGAATGGTAAAGCTATTGCCCTCGGTGAGGAAGAGGGGCTTATCAAAACAATCTTTGACAGGGAAACAGGCGAATTACTTGGTGCGCACATGGTTGGTGCCGAAGTGACGGAATTAATTCACGGTTATGGGCTAGCAAAAACTCTTGAAAGCACTGAGAAAGAAATTATGAGTACTATTTTCCCGCATCCGACCCTTTCGGAGATGATGCACGAATCGGTACTTGATGCTTACGATCAGGCCATCCATATTTAGCTAGGCGATGATGCAAAAGAAACGCACCCGACACCCTGAAAAACAGAGGCGCCCAGACAATCCAGTCAAGCGGAAACCTCCTTGGATCCGCGTCAAAGCTCCTGTTTCTGAGGGATATCTTGAAACCAAGGCAATAGTCTCTGAGCACGGCCTCAGCACTGTTTGTGAGGAAGCTGCTTGCCCAAATATTGGTGAGTGTTGGGCTAAGAAGCATGCAACTTTTATGATTATGGGGGATATTTGTACGCGTGCTTGTGCTTTTTGTAATGTTTCGACGGGAAAACCTGGATTGCTAGATCCGTTTGAGCCGGTACGAACTGGTGCTGCTGTTTCAAAACTTGGTCTTGAGCACGTAGTTATAACTTCGGTGGATCGCGACGACCTGCCTGATGGTGGTGCGCGGCACATTGCGGCAGTGATCCATGCTATTAGAGAGATGGCTCCGAAAACCACTATTGAAGTACTCACCCCTGATTTCATGAAAAAAGCTGGCGCGGTTGAGATTGTGGTGGAGGCAGCGCCAGATGTATTTAACCATAATATCGAGACGGTTGCGCGCCTCTATCCAGGCATTCGACCGGGCGCTCGTTATTTTACAAGCCTAACTTTGTTAGCTCGAGTAAAAGAGTTAGACCCTACCATATTCACAAAGTCTGGTCTTATGGTGGGGCTTGGTGAAAGTAAGGGTGAAGTATATCAATTGATGGATGATTTGCGCGCAGCCGATGTAGATTTCATGACGATCGGACAATACCTTCAACCTACAGTGAAGCATGCGGCAGTCGACAGGTTTGTTACACCAAATGAGTTCGAAGGGTATGCAAAGAAGGCTCGAGCAAAGGGATTTTTGCTTGTCTCATCGTCGCCTCTTACCCGTTCTTCATATCATGCCGATGACGACTTCAGGCGATTGCGGGCTGCTCGCCTTGGCACTCTTAAAAGCGCCCAAGCTTGAAAAGCTTCAATGTATCGTCATTCCGAACGCCGCTACCTAGCACACTCTCCGAATTCTGTTTTTAAAATTGTGCTGGATGTAGACATGTATCCAGAATTTCTTCCATGGTGCATTGCGGTGCGTGTTCTCGACAAAACCGAATCTAGGATGATAGCCGAAATGGCTGTTGGATATAAAGGCATTCGTGAAACTTATACAAGTGAGATAAAATTCATCGAGGAAGAGCTAAAAATAGAAGTATGCGCCGTTGATGGACCGTTTAGCGCGCTCTTGAATACCTGGCAATTCTCAGAGGCTCAGGATGGGGGGTGTGTTGTAGATTTTTCAATTGAGTTCGAGTTTCATTCTCGTTTGCTACAGGGAGTGATAGGCGTTTTTTTTGAACAGGCGGTAGCCCGTATGGTGGCTGCTTTTGAACAAAGAGCTGACAGCATACATTACGGTAAGTCCTAACTGAAAAAAAGCACCGTAAGTCACTTTTTAAAGATATAAAAAAAAACTACAAATGTAGTGTTATTAACCTCGACCCATATTTAATCGCACTCTTGGTTCTATTTGTTGTGGTGAGTGGAATATTAGACACAAAATATAGAAAATTAGTTGTGCTAAACCAATTTTGAACCTATTATTTTAGGTATCGTAGGTAGTATTTAAGAAAGAAGGACTTTTTATTAGTGATAATGATAGTGCTGCGTCGATCACTTTGATAAAAGCTGGCCAAATTAGAGCAGCAAGAGCGCTGGTTGGTGCAAAGCAGCTAGATCTTGCTAAGGCCTCTGGGATATCACTCGCGACAATGAATAACATTGAACGTGGTATCGGGGACCCTCGGGCTAGCACTTTGGGAGCGATTGAAGGGGCTCTCAATGATGCAGGTGTCTCAATAGGAGGGGATTCTTGCACCGAAACCGTGACGCTAAATGTTTTGTATCGCCCTAAAATATATGAGACGCTTTTAGCAAGCCAAAAAATTCTCAAGATATTGGGCCCTAATTCGTTAAACGCTGCAGACCAGATAGTATTTTTCGTTCGTCGATGTGGCGAAGGCTCATACGACGATGTGGAAGGGGTAAGAATATGCCTTCTGGTGCGGTCGAAAGATCGAAATCTTCTGTTTGATAAAATTAATCTGAGTGTTGAAAATGTGGCACGGGCTGCGGAAACAGCAGGCGTTATGCTGGCAGCCTTTGCTCTTCACCGGAACCATGTAGCATACATAGCAAATATCCTAGATGACACTACAACCCTAGATGATATTGATGCATTGAGCAGATTGCGTGCAGAAAAATGGTATTCAATGCGGCACCCAAAGGAGTTCATTGATTCATTCTCGAATTGGGACGATTTGGTTGTACGTTATGTCAGCCATCCCGGGCATCCCTTGGTCGATCTAAACGAACTGGTTAGTAAGTTCGAGCCTGGCGATCCAATATAGTAATTGCTTGAGCTACAGTTTTATTGCGGACAGCGTCGCGGTCCCCTGAAAAAATATTCTTCTCAACAATGGGCTCGGACCGAATGAGAGCGCTTCCTATAAACACTAAACCAACCGCTTTCTTTTCGGTACCGCCGCCCGGGCCAGCAATCCCAGTAACTGATAGAGACAAATGTGCGCTGGAGTTGGCGAGTGCACCTTCAGCCATTGCTTTGGCAACTTGCGCACTCACTGCTCCAAATTTGTTAATCAAAGAAATAGGCACTCCAAGGCAATCAGCTTTGGCAGCGTTTGAATAGGTGACGAATCCTCTATCAAAAACATCAGACGACCCCACAATAGCCGTTATTAGCGAAGCAATGAGGCCTCCAGTGCATGACTCAGCAGTTGCCAGCTTAAGTTTTTTTAATCTGCAGGTTTGCAGAAACTGAGACCCTTGCAGCAATATTTCCTGATCAAAATTCATTCAAACTCATAGTTTTGCCAGATAAAAAAGATACCAAAAGTCAGATATACATATATTGCGGCTAAAATATCATCCGCCATCACTCCGAAGCCGCCCTTTACATATCTATCGACGAAATTAATTGGCCAAGGTTTTGTAATATCATACAACCTAAACAACAAAAAACCGACCCCAAAGTAAAGCAAATCGGGAGGTAGAAAAGCTAAGGAAAACCACTGGCCCGACAATTCGTCTATCACAATTTCTGGGGGATCGGACCGCTTTGTTGATTTCTGATACTTTTCTGCTGACCAGCATCCAATGCAAAAGGCGATCAATGCCGCCGCTGCTAAAAAATATGGCGGGCCGTAAAAGTGTATTGGCCATGCGGTTCCTACGCCAATAAGTGAGGCGATCGTTCCGGGCGCGGGTGTTTGATAACCCAAACCACACAGAGTTGAAAATGATTTATAATTCATTAAAAACAACAGTCTGCAGCATTTTCCTTAGGCTTTACTTTATCCAGATTGTTGCCGCGGCCTGTGCCGCGATCCCTTCACGCCTCCCTGTGAACCCAAGCCTTTCCGAGGTTGTTCCCTTTATGCTTATGAGTTCAGATGGCAAGCTTAGAATCTCCCCTAATCGTAATTGCATGGCCTCTCGGTGTGGTCCTATCTTTGGTGCCTCGCAGACTATTGTTAAATCAATATGGTTGATAACGCCATTTTTCTGCGTAACCATCTTTGCTGCTTCAGTGAGGAATATGTCTGAAGAGGCGCCTTTCCATTTCATGTCGCTCGGGGGGAAGTGGGTTCCTATATCGCCAGCACAAATCCCTCCTAGAAGTGCGTCTGTAATAGCATGCATTGCAACGTCAGCGTCTGAATGGGCCAAAAGTCCATTGGTGTGTGGGATCGGTATACCGCAGAGAATGACATGATTTCCTGGCCCAAAACGATGAACATCATAGCCAATCCCCATTCTGATACCCGATAAATCAGTAATATTGTGGGTTACCTTTTCCTCTGAACCAGACACAACTTCACCTCTCACAAAATCCTCAGGGTTGGTTACTTTAAAGTTTTCTTCATTGCCGCCGACAAGGAGAACCTTGTGGCCGGCTGCTTCGGCGATTGCAGCATCATCTGTATAGCTTGCATCCCGAAATTGGATGTGTGCGGCCAGTATTTCCTCAAACCGAAATCCTTGCGGTGTCTGAGCGCGCCAAAGTTCGTCTCTAGCTATTGTCTCGCGCACAAAGCCTGCCTTGTCCTGTTTTTTAATCGTATCAGTGATTTTCAATGCAGCCAATGCTGCTGTGCATCTGTCTAGTGACCTAAGTATTCGCGTGATGGTATCTGCTGCTACAAAAGGCCTTGCCGCATCATGAATCAATATTTTACTTGGGCTGTGTTCAATGAAGCTTTGGAGGCCGTTAAAGCCTGACTTCTGTCGGGTATCGCCTCCGAAAACCGGCGGTTCAAGGGGTAAATCACGGGCAACCATGTCATATAAATGCTGGTCCTCCGGATGGATAACTGCGCGAACCAAATCGATTTCAGGATGTTCGCAAAAAGCAATAAGCGATCGCCGAAGTAATGACAGTCCGCTAATCTCTCGGTACTGCTTTGGCATGCCCTGGCCAGCACGGCTTCCTCGTCCGCCCGCTAGCACCAATGCTGCAATTTTTCCCATCAACCATTCTTTCTTCAATAAACTCAGCAATGGAAATGCTGAATGGCATATGCCAAGGGTTCGCTTTTATAGTCAATGTTTCGATGCCTAAAATGGGGCGCTTTTTTTTAGGTTTATCTTCCCACGCACGCATATTTGGCAAATTTATTTTACATTTACTGAGCGTTTTGAGGTTGATCGTGTGCCTCGGCAGGAGGTGGTGCAAAATTACCTCCGGTCTCCTTTTAGTTTGAGTAAAAATTCAGATTGCCAATACACTTTTTTGATTATATGTTGTGCATAATTTTTAACTGCCCATTAAAGTGGCATAATGTTTTCCAGTAAAAAACACCCATTGGTAATATTAGCACCATTATCTGGGGTCAGTGACTACCCCTTCCGTCAGACTGTGAGAGCTTTTGGCGCTGATCTTGTCGTTTCGGAGATGATTGCAAGCGATGCTGTTCTTCGTCAAGTGCGCTCGGAGATGAAGAAAATTCCCAACGATTGTTTGGCTGAATTTCCTATATCGGTGCAGATTGCAGGGCGAGACCCTGCGTTAATGGCCGAGGCAGCGCGTATTAATGAAGACAGGGGGGCTGCCGCAATTGATATAAACTTCGGATGTCCCGCTCGGAAAGTAACAAATAAAGCATGCGGATCTGCACTTATGAGAGAAGAGAGTTTGGCCGGTCGTATCATAAGCGCAGTCGTTAAAGCTGTCACAGTTCCGGTGACTTTGAAAATGCGCACTGGGTGGGATGAAACAAATCGTAACGCACCTTACCTCGCTCGCATTGCGGAAGAACAAGGCGTACACATGGTTACGGTGCATGGCAGAACGCGATGTCAATTTTTTAAGGGAACCGCTGACTGGAAATTCATAAGAGAGGTTAAAGAGGCTGTTAAGATTCCTGTTATAGCCAACGGAGATATCCTAAGTCCCGGGGATGCAGCGGAATGCCTTTCCTTATCCGGGGCCGATGGGGTGATGGTTGGCCGAGGAAGCCAGGGGAAGCCATGGTTATTAAGCCAGATAAAATCATTTCTTAAAACTGGGGAACAATCCTCAGATCCGCATTTAGAGACTATTTTGTCATCTGTGCTCTCGCATTACACCAAAATTTTGTCGCATTATGGAACCGAACAGGGTCTAAGGATAGCGCGCAAACACTTGTGCTGGTATATCCAAAATTTTGCAAATTCAAATGATGTGCGCGCACGTATCAGTAAAAGCGACAACCCTGACCAGGTGGTTGATTTGTTAGCGTCATTTTTCTGCGATCAGCAAGCGGCATTGGCGGCATGACAATCAATATGCCTGTTAAAAACACTTTTGCACGGGATTTTTCTGGAGAGCTTCTCTCCGCAATCCCTTTGCCAGTGTTGGTGGCGGATGGATCAGACGAAATTGTGTATGCAAATCCCGCTGCGGAAAACTTTTTTCAATTGAGCATTACGGGGCTCACAAACCGAAATTTGCAAGATCTGATTCCACCCGATAGCCCTTTGATGAGTCTTACTAACAAGGTCCGGCGAACTGGAAACAGCATGCAAGAATTTTGTATCCGGTTGGTGACACCAAGAATAGGAGATAAATCAGTAAGTGTGACTGCGGCAATACTCAGCAGTAATGAAACTTTTATTGCACTCGTTCTCAACGAAATTACCGTGGCGGAACGGATTGATACTTCCCTGGTTCATCGGGATGTGTCGCGCTCCGTTTCGGCTATGTCTGCGGTGCTTGCTCATGAGATTAAAAACCCGCTCTCTGGAGTACGAGGCGCTGCTCAATTGCTTGAACAATCCGCGCCGTCTGATGAGAGGCCTCTTGCCCGTTTAATAATAGATGAAAGTGATCGTATCTGTAGATTGATAGACCGAATTGAAGCATTTTCTGACAGACCAAGAATTGAGAAATATGCGGTAAATTTGCATGAAGTGCTGGACCACGTGATTCACATAGCTAGCACGGGTTTCGCTAAAGGAATATCAATTGCAAAGGCTTACGATCCCTCTTTGCCAAAAGTTTTTGGAGATAGAGATCACCTAATTCAGGTGTTCCTTAATTTAACAAAGAATGCCGCTGAAGCTTTAGCTGGTGTTCATCAGCCGGTCATAAGAGTACACACTGCATTTCAATATGGAATGCGACTAGCAACACCGGGGTCGCACTCGCGGGTAGATCTCCCTCTCATCGTGTCTATAGAGGATAATGGCGGTGGTATTCCAGACGAAATGGTACGACAAATCTTTGATCCTTTTGTCAGCACGAAAGCCCAAAGTGCGGGGCTAGGGTTGGCTTTGGTAGCTAAACTTGTCGGTGATCACGGAGGTATGATCGATGTTTTAAATGGATCTGATAAAACAACCTTCAAAGTGATGATGCCTATGGCACGGAGCGATAATCGTGAATAAACCACAACCCGTTATACTAGTTGCTGATGACGACCACTCAATACGGACAGTCTTAGGACAGGCATTATTTAGGCAAGGTTATGACGTGCGATCTACTAGCAATGCTGCAACCCTGTGGCGTTGGATTACAGATGGCGATGGCGACGTAGTGCTTACTGATATTGTGCTACCAGATCAAAATGCTTTGGATTTGATACCTAGAATACGAAAGATGCGCCCAGAACTTCGAGTTATCGCAATGAGTGCTCAGAACACATTGTTGACTGCTGTTAAGGCAACTGAACGAGGCGCTTTTGAGTACTTGCCAAAACCCTTTGATCTCGCCGAATTGTTTAATTTGATTAACCGTGCGCTTGAAGAGCCGACTTTGAAGGATAAAGATATTGTGGAGGGAGGAGCCACCGAAGGTGACGAACGTCTTCCATTAATTGGCAGATCGCCAGCTATGCAGGAGATTTATCGTATACTCGCCCGACTAATGGGGACTGACCTCACCGTGCTAATCAACGGGGAGTCCGGAACTGGGAAAGAGCTCGCTGCACGTGCACTGCATGATTATGGCAAACGAAAGCATGCGCCATTTGTTGCTATAAATATGGCTGCAATACCCCATGACCTTATAGAGAGCGAGCTTTTTGGTCACGAAAAAGGTGCATTCACCGGCGCAGAAAACCGCTTTATTGGACGCTTTGAGCAAGCCGAGGGGGGTACTTTATTCTTGGATGAAATCGGTGATATGCCCATTGACACGCAAACTAGGCTTCTTCGAGTGTTGCAAGAGGGAGAGTTTACAACAGTTGGAGGCCGCACTCCAATCAAGGCCAATGTGAGAATTGTGGCGGCCACCCACCATGACCTTGCCCAATTAGTTCGGGGAGGTAATTTTAGGGAAGATCTTTATTACCGGCTCAATGTCGTGCCAATGAGGCTACCACCCCTACGTGAACGGTCAGAAGATATTCCCGATCTAGCGAGGTACTTTTTAAACCAACTTTCTTCTGAGGGATTACCCGCTAAATCAATTGATGGTGAGGCCTTATTGCGACTTCAAGCACATCGTTGGCCTGGCAATGTTCGTGAATTAGAGAACATGATTCGCCGACTGGCAGCCTTATACTCACAGCAAAATATCACCATTGATGTTGTGGAACGCGAATTGGCAGAAATATCAGAAAGTGTGGAATCAAATTCGGAAAGTTTGTCTGAAGCGGTTGAACGTCATCTAATAGAATATTTTGCAAAATACGGAGACGCTCTACCTCCGAATGGATTATACGAAAAAATTATTAGTGAGATAGAGAAGCCCCTCTTGAATATTTCGCTGAGTTCCGTGCGAGGAAATCAGGTGCGTGCTGCGGAAATGCTCGGGCTTAACAGGAATACCCTGCGAAAAAAAATACGTGAGTTAGGAATAGAGGTAATAAGGCGTCCCCGCTGAAAATATTTATAAACTATCGACCAAAACCGTCATAAAATTTGTACACCTAGAACTAGCGACTTATTGTTGTAATTGAATTATAACTTTGAGATTACCAAAGCCTGGGAACACTTTATGACTGGGACAAGAGGCAACACTTACATTCCGATCAGTACCCCTAGGGTCGCAGAAACGGCACTCAAAAGGCACTTGGCTGGGCGCTGGGTTGCTGTGGTGCTAGGTGTTTTGGCATGTTTTTCCGTAATCGCGACGTATATGGCCATTCGAGGGATGGATCCTTTCGGGCCCGATTCAATATGGGTGTCGCGGCTTTTAGTTACAGACCTCGCCCTATTACTGATACTTGTTATTTTTATTGGTTGGCGAGTTGCTCGTGTTTGGACAGCCCGGTTACGAGGCTCAGCCGGATCAAGACTACATGTGCGCCTTGCAACTCTTTTTGGCTTCATCTCTATTGTTCCAGCTCTTTTGGTTGCGGGTGCGTCCGTGCTTTTCTTCAAATTTGGCGTGGAAACCTGGTTTTCGAGTGAAGTTCGAACAGCACTGAACCAATCCGTCGCCGTTGCTGAAGCTTACATGGCAGAACACAAAAATAATTTGCGCGCAGATGTGCTTGCTGTGGCAAAGTCGCTTAACCTTGAAACGAATGCTTTGCAGGGAAATCCTAAACTTCTGAATTATGCGCTGAATATTCAATCTAATCTACGCGGCTTGACTGAGGCGATTGTCTTCATCTCAAGCACGGGAGAAGTTTTAGCCAGAGCAGGACTTACCTACGTTTTGGAGTTTGAGGGAATACCACCTGAAAAATTTAATTTGGCGCGTAAAGGTGAAGTGGCAATATTAACAAGTAAAAACGATGACAGGGTAAGGGCACTAGTGCGCTTGGACAATTACATTGACCATTATCTCTACGTCGGCCGGTTTGTTGAACCGAAGGTTTTAGCGCAGACAAAGCGCACACAACTTTCAGTTGAACGGTTTGAAAATTTAGAACTCAAACGGGAGAATATAGAAATCTCGTTCGCATTATTGTTTATTGGTCTGGCACTTATTCTCTTATTGGCGGCGTCTTGGTTCGGGCTTATTGTTGCCACCCAATTCTCTGGTCCAATAAGTGCTTTGATTGACGCAACTGAAAGGGTGCGCTCAGGGGATCTCGCCGTACGAGTGCCCGAGGAGGCTGAGACAAAGGAACTTGGTCTTTTGAGCCGGGCTTTTAACCGAATGACTGGTGAACTTGGAAGAAGCCGTGGAGAATTAGTTGAAGCTAATCAGCAATTGGATGAAAGGCGGCGGTTTACTGAAACAGTTCTTTCTGGTGTATCTGCCGGAGTTATTGGATTGGATGAAGAGGGGCGAATAAACCTTCCTAATAGATCAGCGTCAACTTTGACAGGGCAAAATTTAGAACAAAGGCTCGGCGAGCTTTTGGGTGCGGTAGTTCCCGAAATGGGAAACATGCTTGACGAGGTGAAAAATTCATCAACTGGCCGGTTTATCGAACGTCAAATCCGAATCACACGAGAACGTGAACCCTGTACTTTAATCGTTCGTATTGGGACGGAGCACGTTGATGGGCAGGTTCGTGGCTTCGTGGTTACATTCGACGATATTTCGCAGTTAATGTCGGCTCAACGAAAAGCTGCCTGGGCAGATGTAGCTAGACGAATTGCCCATGAAATTAGGAATCCGCTCACTCCAATACAGTTGTCGGCTGAACGCTTAAAGCGCAAATATATGAATGAAATAAGCTCAGACCGTGAAACGTTTGAAACCTGCACCGACACAATTATCCGTCACGTTGAGGATATTGGCCGCATGGTCGATGAATTTTCGAGCTTTGCCAGAATGCCATTACCGGTAATGCGTTGTGAAAACTTATCTGAACTTGTTCGCCAGGCGGAATTTTTGCAAAGAAGTGCGCATCGCGAGCTCAGTTTTAGAACCGAATTACCGGACCAGCCTCTTTAT
The DNA here is from genome assembly GCA_036339585.1 of Pseudomonadota bacterium. NCBI lineage: Bacteria > Pseudomonadati > Pseudomonadota > Pseudomonadota bacterium. The sequence continues at coordinate 49,096 of JAYZAS010000006.1, read as the reverse complement.
TTTCGTTGCGATGGTCGGCAGATAAGTCAAGCGCTGACAAACCTCCTTTTAAATGCGGCGGAGGCTATTGAGGCCTGCCCCAATTTAGGGGCAAAAAAGGGGGAGATACATTTACGGTTAAGTCATTCTGATCATTTTGTTAAAATTGAGGTAGAAGATAACGGAAAAGGTTTGCCCAATAAACAACGTGATCGTTTGACGGAGCCATATTTCACAACTCGCTCAAAGGGGACTGGATTAGGGCTGGCGATAGTTCGAAAGATTATGGAAGATCACAAAGGTAGTTTGCAATTACGCGACGGGAAAATGGGTGGCGCTTGCGTCACTTTGTGTATGAGTGGTCCAAGAATTGAAAAAACCGATGATGAAACGACGCTGGGAGGTTCGTCAGAGGCTCCACAGCCAACAATGGAACAAGTTAGTGAATAGGAATCGAGACTAAGCCGTTGGCACACGATATTTTAATAGTTGATGATGAGAGCGACATTCGCAATCTTATCGCGGGTATTCTGCAAGACGAAGGATATGAAACTCGTGAAGCAGCCACGAGTCAAGACGCCTTCGCCGCTTTTGCCAGCCGCCAACCAAGCCTCATAATTTTGGATGTTTGGCTGCAGAACAGCAAGCTTGATGGCCTCCAAATGCTGGAACAAATACGCCAAGAAAATCCTGACCAACAGGTGTTGATGATAAGCGGACATGCTACTTTCGATATGGCTGTAAATGCGACCAAGATGGGAGCATATGATTTTCTTACAAAGCCTTTCAAAACAGATGTTCTTATCCACACTGTAGGGCGCGCCGTAGAGGATATCAGACTAAGAAACGAAAATGAAGAATTGCGGGCCCGCTCTGTCGAACAGCAAGCAGAACTTGTGGGTAAGTCTGCTGTGATGTCCCAACTGCGGAGCTCTTTGAATAAGGTTGCGCTAACAGATAGCAGAGTGTTGATAAGCGGTCCCCCAGGCAGTGGTAAAGGGGTCACCGCGGCCGTGTTGCATTCCAAATCTCCCCGCAATAAAGGGCCCTTCGTTACCCTATCTTGCGCCGGCCTCGACCCAGAAGACCTTGAAAGAGAGCTGTTTGGTCATGAGGCAAATGATGGAGTTGCTCGTCGTGTCGGGGCACTCGAAAAGGCTCATCGTGGTACATTACTTTTGGACGAAGTTGGTGATATTCCCTATGAAACTCAAGCAAAACTCGTCCGTGTTCTGCATAAACCAGAATTCACACGTATTGGCGGCACTTCAATCGTAAATGTGGATGTGAGGGTGCTTGCGTCAACTAACCGTGACCTTAAGGTTGCCATTGTCGATGGGGCCTTTCGTGAAGACCTTTTTTACCGGCTTAGCGTTGTACCCCTTCAATTGCCGCCGCTCTGCAACAGGCTTGAAGATTTACCAGAACTCGCAGAAGATATAATGCGGCGAACTGCGCAATCGACTAATCGTCCGCCTAGAAAGTTTTCACCGGATGCACTTGCTGCACTTCAGGCTCACAAATGGCCGGGTAACGTATGGGAACTGGTAAATGTAATTCAGCGTCTCTTGCTTTTAACGGAAGTTGATGTCACGGCTGCTATTTTGGCTAGCGATGTTCTTAAGGCGATAGGCGTGGATGAGAACGAAAAGAATGAGGACCTTTCTTTCGAACTAATGAACGTCTCTCTGCGACAGGCGCGTGAAGCTTTTGAAAGGCAATATTTGAATTTCCAATTGATACGTTTCGGGGGCAACATTAGTAAAACTGCTAGCTACGTGGGTATGGACCGCGCAGCGCTTCATAGAAAGTTGAAAAGCCTCGGCCTGCACGGTAATGAGAAAACCGTGCGTAGTAAGGGTTAATCTATCAATTCTGAATTGTGAGATAGTCAATGAACGTCATAGTCTGTGGTGCCGGGCAAGTTGGTTTCAGCATAGCACGTTATCTTTCTATTGAGGGTAACGACATTACGGTTATTGATCGTGCCCCGGAACTCATTGGACGCGTTAACGAAGCACTTGATGTGCAAGCGATGGTGGGTAATGCCTCCGAACCTGCAATTCTTGCCGCAGCAAATGCGGATGAGGCAGATATGATTATTGCTGTAACCTATGCTGACGAGGTCAATATGGTAGCATGCCAGGTTGCGCATTCATTATTCAATGTTCCAACAAAGATTGCGAGGATTCGCCAACAAAGTTTCTTGGACCCAGTTTGGGCGGACTTATTTAGCCGGGATCATATGCCAATTGATGTTATCATTTCGCCCGAGGTAGAGGTGGCAAGGGCAATAGATAGGAGGCTTGCCGTACCTGGGGCATTCGATATGATTCCTCTTGCTGAAGACAATGTGCGCGTCATTGGCGTCCGCTGCTCTGAGAAATGCCCCATTGTAAATACCCCCCTTCGACAATTGACTGAATTATTCCCAGACTTAAACGTAGTGGTTGTGGGCATTTCACGAGATGGCGATGTTTGGATACCTACATCAAGGGACCAAATGCTACCTGGTGATGAAGTGTATTTTGTTAGTGAAACTGAGCATGTCAGTCGAGTTATGGAAATTTTCGGGTATGAGGAAATAGAGGCCAGTAGGCTTGTGATTGTCGGTGGCGGTCACGTGGGTAAAAATCTCGCCAAGATGATAGAGGAACGTGAGGGCGTCACAGCTAAAATTATTGAAATGGATCGTGAACGAGCAAGAAAAATTGCCGAAACCGTTCCAGAAACCACAGTGTTGCAGGGCGATATATTCGATCAAGAGATACTCGCGGAGTCTAACATTGCATCTGCCGACACAATAGTAGCGGCGACCGACGATGACGAAACAAATGTGCTCGGATCTTTGCTGGCAAAACAAATCGGGGTGAAGCAAGCTATAGCACTAGTTAAGCGAGATAGTTATGCATCCTTGGTTACCAAACTGGGCGTAGATATACTCGTAAATCCTCGATCAATAATTGTGTCACAAATTCTACGTCATGTAAGGCAAGGTAAAATACGTAGCGTTTATTCGTTATGGGAGGGTTTTGGAGAAATTATAGAAGCGGAGGTTATGGAGACGTCTTCTTTGGTCGGCGCGACGCTGGGCGACAAGAAACTACCCCGTGGTGTTATAATCGGTGCGATAGTACGCGATAGTAAGGTGCTGATACCAAGGGTAGATACTGATATTCGTATAGGCGATCGAGTGATATTGCTTGCTGCCACTGGTACCATTCGGGAAGTAGAAAAATTATTCGCCGTGCGATTGGATTTTATGTAAGAACAATTGAATAAAAAAACAGATGCATTAATTAGGGATCAAAGGATTTTTCTATAATGGCAAAATGCGTCTATGTTAATGGTAAATTTTTGCAACGTCGTAATGCGGCGATTGACATTGAGGATCGCGGCTTTAATTTTGGTGACGCTGTTTACGAGGTTATTTTCCTAAACAACGGTAGTCTCGTTGACGAAAGTGAACACCTCGACCGGCTTGAATATTCCCTTTCGGAGCTCGACATCCCCTTGCCCAAATCTCGCCGAGTTTTATCGCTTCTTGTTCGAGAGGTTGTGCGACTAAACAGAATCAAAAACGGCTTCATTTATCTTCAGGTTTCGCGAGGAGTTGCTCCCCGTGACCATCTCATTCCTGACAACATTGCGCCTACGCTGGTTATTATGGCTCGCTCTTCAAATCTTATCGCAAAACCTACCATAAGAGACGGGGTTTCGGTAATAACGGTACCTGACCTAAGATGGCGCCGTCGTGATATTAAGACCACTCAGCTAATCGCCAATTGTTTGGCAAAATCCGATGCGGTAAAAGCTGGAGCAGGAGAGGCTTGGATGGTCGATGAAAGTGGCTCCATAACGGAAGGGTCTTCCTCAAACGCTTGGATTGTAACTGCGAATGGAGAGCTTTTAACACGCCCTCCGTCCAATGAGATTTTGAATGGCATTACGCGCCGTACAATTATTGCACTCGCAGAGGAGGAACGTCTAGATTTTCATGAAAGAGGGTTTACGACGGACGACGTATTGAAAGCGTCTGAGGCTTTTTTCACTTCGGCAACATCTCTAGCTACGCCGGTATTGTCTATTAATGGGAAAAAAATTGGAAATGGTAAGGTGGGCCCTATCACCAAAAAAATACAGGCGATGTACATAAAGTTTGCAAATAGTCCACAAAGAATAATATGAGGCCAGCACACATCGAAAAACCTGCGGTAATTCTATTTGATTGGGACAATACACTGATTGATAGCTGGCAAGTTATACACGCGGCATTAGTTGAAACCTTTATAGCTATGGGCAAAAAGCCTTGGGATCTTGAGGAGACAAAGCAGCGAGTTCAAAAGTCTTTGCGGGATTCCTTTCCTGCGCTTTTTGGAGAAAAATGGCATGATGCAGCAGATGTATTTTATGAGTCTTTTGAAAAGCTCCATATACAGAATTTAAAACCTATGCCGTTCGCTTCTGAAATGCTCGCGAGAGCGTCGCAGTTAGTGGATGTTCTGGGTGTTATCAGTAATAAGACAGGGAAATATTTACGAAAAGAAGTTAAACACCTTGATTGGGACAAGTACTTCTTTGACGTCATCGGTGCCGGTGACGCAGATTTCGATAAGCCTAATGCAGCTCCTGTAAATTTGTTTATGCAGAAAAATGCCATAGCGTTTGATGCTGTCATTTGGTACGTCGGAGATTCTGATATTGATATCGAAACCGCTAAAAATAGTGGGTGTATACCGGTATTAATAAATGGGCAAAAAGAGAAACTCACAAAGATTGAAAAGAATCACAATCAAATCTCGCTAGCCAGTTGCAAAGAATTGGCAACTTTTCTCGAGACGATATAACTATGTCTTTAAAAATGGTTACTTTTGTTTGATTAGTGTGGGGTACTGTGGCTCTATACAGGCTTAACAAATTAATTTGCTTAACAAGTAAAATAACCGTCTTGATCAGGATGGTATAAAAAGGGGCATGTAAGATGAAGAATGCGGATAAGCATCACAATCTCCAGGATGTTTTTTTAAACTCAGTTCGAAAAGCTAAAATGCCTGTTACAGTGTTTTTGGTAAACGGAGTAAAACTTCAGGGCATTATTACTTGGTTCGACAATTTCTGTGTGCTTTTGCGTCGAGACTCTCACTCTCAGCTGGTTTATAAGCATGCGATTTCCACGGTTATGCCATCACAACCGGTACAATTATTCGATGGTGATGGTGCCAGCGAAGATACTAATGAAGATGCCGACGACTAATTATAGATAGGGCCTCCATGTCGGGTTTCCAATTTGAACGTCCCGACCGCCATACAAATGGACGTTGTTTCTTAGTTCAGCCGAAATTGAAAAACGGTATAGTGCGGCGTTCCCCAGAGGCGTGTCTTGATGAGGCTGACGGGCTTGCGACAGCAATACTGCTCCATGTTATTGGCGCTGAAATAATCTCAATTAACAAGATTAATCCCGGCAAATATATCGGTTCGGGGCATGCTGAGCGAATCGGTAACATGTTGGATGAGCTCAATCGTCCGTCGTTAGTGATAATGAACTGCGCATTATCACCTGTGCAACAAAGAAATCTGGAGCGTATCTGGAATACAAAAGTCATAGATCGTACCGGGTTAATATTAGAAATTTTCGGAGCTAGAGCCAAAACAAGAGAGGGCAGAACCCAAGTAGAATTAGCTTCGCTGAGTTATCAAAGATCACGCTTGGTGAGGAGTTGGACGCATCTTGAACGTCAACGTGGAGGGCTTGGTTTCTTAGGTGGTCCGGGTGAAAGCCAATTAGAAATTGATCGCCGGCTTATAGACGAACGGATGGGTAGGTTGAAACGTGAACTCGATAAAATTCGTAAAACACGACGTATTCATCGCAAAGCTCGTAAACGTGAACCATATGAAATCATTTCATTAGTGGGATACACAAACGCAGGAAAATCAACACTATTTAACCGTCTAACTAAGTCGAGCGTTGTTGCACAGGATCAGCTTTTTGCAACTCTCGATCCAACACACCGTGCCCTAAAATTGCCCTCGGGGAGACAAGTAGTGCTGACAGATACAGTTGGTTTTATTTCGGATCTGCCAACTGAGCTTGTAGCTGCGTTTAGGGCTACTCTTGAGGAAGTAAGTGAGGCCGATATTCTAATACATGTACGCGATGTTTCGCATGCGGATACAGAGGCTCAATGTGAAGATGTGATGGGGGTGCTTGCAGGATTGGTAAGGCCTGATGCACAACCTCCGATAGAAGTGCTGAATAAAATTGATTTACTTGATGAAGCCCGGAGGATTACGCTACAACGTAACAACAGTTTGCTCAGAGAGCAAATTCCCGTTTCTGCAATGTCGGGCGAGGGACTGAACAACCTGATTAGTGTGATAGAAGGTGTGTTGGATAAGGCTCATGCATGTCACCATATTAAAGTAGCTCTTACTGATGGTGCCGCATTAGCATGGCTTTATCGTAATGGTCAGGTTCTTGAGCGCAAAGATGACGATACATATGCGCATATAGCTGTAACACTAAATCCTATTGATTATCAGAGGTTTAGCAGTCTTTTTCCAAGTTTAGTCAATACAAAATAAAAAAAAATAGCACGGACTGGTTGACAGAGAACCTTGCGATACTTACATCACGGCTGGCACTCGTTTTATTAGAGTGCCAATAATCGAAACGTACAACCGCGAGGCTGGCGTTAATAACATATGTTCAGAGAAACTTTTGACATTTGTAGGAGAAAACTAAATGAAACTAAGGCCGCTGCACGATCGTCTTTTAATCCGTCCTTTGGATGCGGAAGAGAAGACTGCTGGGGGGATCATTATTCCAGACACCGCCAAAGAAAAGCCGATGGAGGGCGAAGTAGTCGCCGCCGGATCTGGCACGAAGGGTGACGACGGGAAAATTACCCCCCTCGACGTTAAAAAAGGTAATCGCGTGCTATATGGCAAGTGGTCGGGAACCGAAGTGAAGGTTGACGGCGAGGATTTGTTGATAGTTCGCGAAACAGACGTTATGGGCATCATCGAGTAAGGATCTTAAGGGAAGGTTAAATACAATGGCTGCTAAAGAAGTAAAATTTTCAACTGACGCGCGCACTAAAATGCTTGCGGGCGTCGACATTTTGGCCGATGCGGTCAAGGTGACGCTTGGTCCAAAGGGGCGCAATGTCGTTTTGGATAAGGCTTTTGGGGCACCCCGAATTTCCAAAGACGGCGTCACAGTTGCCAAGGAAATCGAACTTAAAGACAAGTTCGAGAACATGGGCGCACAAATGGTTCGTGAAGTTGCGTCCAAAACCAACGATATTGCCGGTGATGGAACGACTACCGCGACTGTTTTAGCACAAGCGATCGTCCGCGAAGGTTCGAAGGCGGTAGCTGCGGGTATGAATCCGATGGATCTCAAGCGCGGTATTGATCTTGCGGTGGAGGCAGTTGTCGCCAATATTGGCAAAAGTGCAAAAAAAGTTAAAACCAACGAAGAGATCTCACAAGTGGGAACTATATCAGCGAACGGTGACGCAGATGTAGGGCGAATGATCAGTCAAGCAATGGAAAAAGTTGGAAATGAGGGCGTTATTACGGTGGAAGAGGCCAAAGGCCTAGAAACTGAATTAGACGTTGTTGAGGGGATGCAATTCGATAGAGGGTACCTGTCTCCGTATTTCATTACCAACGCAGAGAAAATGATCTGTGAAATGGAAAATCCTTACATTCTGTTGCACGAGAGCAAACTTTCCAGCCTCCAAGCGATGTTGCCTGTTCTTGAATCCGTGGTTCAATCCGGGCGTCCACTTATAATCATTGCTGAAGACGTTGAAGGCGAGGCTCTGGCTACTTTGGTAGTGAATAAGCTTCGTGGTGGGCTTAAGGTTGCTGCTGTCAAAGCTCCTGGTTTCGGTGATCGCCGCAAAGCAATGCTTCAAGACATTGCCATCCTCACCGGAGGACAGGTGGTTTCTGAAGATTTAGGTATTAAGCTTGAAAACGTTACACTGGACATGATGGGAAGTGCGAAGCGTGTTTCTATAGACAAAGACAACACTACGATTGTTGAAGGATCCGGCAAAAAGTCCGACATTACAGGTCGCTGTAATCAAATCCGTGCACAAGTCGAAGAAACCACCTCGGATTATGATCGTGAAAAGCTGCAGGAACGGTTGGCAAAACTAGCGGGTGGTGTTGCAGTAATCCGCGTTGGCGGAGCCACAGAAGTTGAAGTTAAAGAGAAAAAAGATCGTGTGGACGACGCAATGCACGCCACACGAGCCGCAGTTGAAGAGGGTATTGTCGCTGGTGGTGGCACGGCCCTTCTCAAGTCGCAAAAGGCTCTTAACTCTCTTAATCCTGCTAATGACGATCAACGTAGAGGCATCGACATTATTAAGGAGGCCATTTTAGCCCCAATCCGTCAAATTGCTGAAAATTCGGGTGAAGATGGTGCTGTTGTTTCTGGTAAGGTATTGGAGGCAAAGGGCAGCACTAGTGGTTTCGACGCCCAAACAGGTAAATATGTTGATATGGTTGCTAAGGGCATCATTGACCCAGCTAAGGTTGTGCGGACTGCTCTTCAAGATGCAGCGTCTGTTGCTGGTCTTCTAATTACTACGGAAGCGATGATAGCTGAAAAGCCGGAGCCTGCTGCTCCTGCAGCACCACCAATGCCTGACATGGGTGGTATGGGCGGCATGATGTAAATTTTGCCAAGATCGATTTCTGTAAGGGCCGCACTGTGTGCGGCCCTTCTTATTAGGAGGATATGTGTCACATATTATAGACCCGGAAAAAGTAGCTACTATCGTAAAGAAAGTAGCTGAAGATGAAATTCTTACACGGTTTGGTTCTCTTGAAAGTGCTGATATAATTGAGAAAAGGCCGGGTAATGCTGGTAATTTGGTTACCACAGCGGACATACAAGCAGAAAAGATATTAATCCGTGAATTACAAATATCATTCCCCGGCACTGTAGCAATTGGTGAAGAGACAATTGAGAACGATCCATCAATTTTAAAGGTATTAGACGAAGAGGCACCTGTGTGGTTAATCGACCCTGTAGATGGAACATCAAATTTTGCGGCTGGCAAGGAACCATTTACCGTACTTGTGAGCCTGATAATGAAACGTGAAAGCATATTCGGCTTAATATATTCTCCGAAGACCCACGAGATGGCTATTGCTTCAAAAGGCGAGGGTGCCTTTTGCAATGGGACGCCTATTCGTGTTGCTTCTTCTGTTTCTTTAGAAAAATCTTTTGGGTCGGCCCATGCCAGTGCTTGGGGGCGTGAATTTCGAGATATTGTTCGGGCTAAATTCGAGGGCTTTGCCAAAATGGTTAATTATCACTGTGCTGGGTTTGATTTTTTGCGTTTGGCCTGTGGTGATAAGCATTTTTCTCTTTATCGGACGTTACACCCCTGGGACCACGCTGCTGGAGTTCTCTTACATAAGGAAGCAGGCGGTTACTCGGCTTTATTGAACGGTGATGTTTATAGCAGTGCTGATAAAGTGTATGGTCTATTAACTGCTCCTAATGAAGAAGTCTGGAACTCGATTAATGCCTTCCTACGGCCACATTAAAGTTTCCTGACCATAGGAATTTATTTGTATCACTAACAAAAATGAGGACTTTCGATGAGTAAGATTGCTTTTATCGGTTTAGGTGTGATGGGCTACTCGATGGCTGGCCATCTTCAAAAGGGTGGGCATGATATTTCCGTTTATAATCGCACTAAGAGTAAGGCAGAAAAATGGGTAAAAGAATTCGAGGGGAGAGGTGCAGCGACGCCAAACGAGGCGGCCTCAGGGGCAGACTTTGTTTTTTCATGTGTTGGCAATGATGCAGACGTTCGTAGTGTTCTTTTGGGCAAAAACGGCGCACTTGAGGGTATGCAACCCGGCTCTGTCTTGGTTGACAATACAACAGCTTCGGCAACCCTCGCAGTCGAATTACATAAAATTGCAAAAGATAAAGGGATCGGGTTCATTGATGCGCCCGTCTCGGGTGGTCAAGCCGGTGCAGAAAATGGAATTCTTACAGTAATGTGTGGTGGTGATACAGATATATTTGAAAAAGCCGAGCCAGTTCTTAACTGTTTTGCGCGCCAAGTGACCCTTATTGGGCCACCGGGAAGTGGCCAACTCACAAAAATGGTGAATCAAATATGCATTGCCGGCCTTGTACAAGGTCTGGCAGAAGGTATGAACTTTGGTATAAAAGCCGGCCTTGATATGGAAAAAGTTATATCAACGATTTCAAAAGGTGCAGCCGGGTCTTGGCAAATGGAAAACCGAGCTAAAACCATGTGTAAGGATGAATATGACTTTGGCTTTGCTGTAGATTGGATGAGAAAGGATCTCGGTATTGCCCTTCAAGAGGCGCATAGTAACGGCGCGAGGCTTCCTGTAGCGGCTTTAGTAGACCAATTTTATGCTGCCGTTCAAAGTCGTGGTGGAGAACGTTGGGACACATCCAGTCTTATGCATTTACTTAAAAACGATTAATCACAAAGTGCTAGTCTATTTTTAGAGGTACAGTTTTAGCTGTTTGCCAATGCTCTTCCATTAATTCTAAGCTAGCATCTTCAAAGCTCATATCGGCAGCTTCCAGCTTTCGTTCGATAAAATGAAAGCGATCAATAAATTTTCGGTTTGTTTTTTTGAGCGCAGTTTCAGGGTCAATTTTGTAATGCCGTGCTAAATTAGCAACTGTAAAGAGAAGATCTCCAATTTCATCTTCCAGACAGGTTTGTGATGTGTTGGCATTTATTTCGGCTTTTACTTCAGCCAGTTCTTCGTCAATTTTTGCAACGACCTGGTCCGTTTGTGACCAGTCAAAACCTACTGTTGCAGCTCTTTTGGTAAGTTTTTTTGCTCGTACTAGTGCTGGAAGGTTTTTAGGAACATCATCTAAAATACTGATAGAACGTTTTTCTAAAGCTGCTTTTCTGCTTCGTTCCTCCTGCTTGTGTGCCTCCCAATTATTAGTTTGTCCCTCTGCATTATGAAAAGTTTCATTGGAAAATACATGAGGATGGCGTTCGACCATCTTTTCTGTGATAGTTTCAACAACATCATCGAAAGAAAACTCACCGTCTTCATTAGCAATTTGCGAGTAAAATACGACCTGAAATAGAAGATCGCCTAATTCTGATTTAAGCGCATCTATATCCTTTCGTTCAACAGCGTCTTCAACCTCATACGCCTCCTCTATGGTGTAAGGGGCAATCGACTCATAAGTCTGTTTTCGGTCCCATGGGCAACCGGTTTCCGGGTGACGGAGCTGTCTCATAACGCTTAGCAATTTTTTGATTTTATTACTCATTATGCAACTGTATCCTATTTGCCAGCTCCGTTGGACCTTGGTTTGTAATGCTGTTTATATTTCAAACCTAAGAAATTCGTCTAATGATAATTTGCCAAGGTTACTTGTTTTGTGATCATGGATAAGGAAAATAAAACATAATTAAATAATGATCGCCGTAGTGGAGGCGTAGATGGCGACGGCAAGCCCGCAAAACCGCTGGCGGTCAAAAAAACTGCTTCGTAAAATCTCAGTTGAATTTGACGGCACGAAGGTTTGTGCATGATGATTTGGTAGAAAATGCAGGGCGCTACAGGCTCCGAGGCAAAATTGAGGCTATGGGTTTTTCCTCCTACATCACCAAAGGTCTAATGCAATATGCCGATCACAATTCGGAGGCACGAAGGCTTTTAGAGATTTTTCGGGACACCTATTAGCGTGATCGAGATCTAAACGCCGAGTACTTTTAGTCTTAATGCAGCGATTACCGTTTGATGATATCGTCACAATGAACCGGAATGATTGGGTATCTTCTTATTGCGACGTGTTTCCAATGCATTCTCCTCAATTTTAATCCGCCAAGCGAGTGCTGCGGCGTTTAAAATACTGAATATTATTGCTATCTCTAAAGCCCCAAAAACCATCGGTAACACTGCTATTTCTGCGCAAACCACTAAATAATTTGGGTGTTTCATAAAGCGGTATGGCCCCCGGTTGATAATTGGAAAGTCATTTGATGAAATAACTCGTGTAGTCCAAAAGGGGCCGAGACTTGCGATAATCCAAAACCTGGATATTTGAAGTAGAATGAACACAGAAAGTAACTTTAAACTCGGTTCTGTAGCAGATGGAACAACCCACCAAATCGAGATCAACCAACTCACATGAATTAGAACTAGTAATGGATAATGTTTGCTGCCGTACTCGACCCCACCATTTTCGAGGAGACGTTTCGCATTTCTGTGGGAATGTATTAATTCAAAAAGGCGAAGTATCACTACAGATACTAAAATTAAATGCAAAACAGACAATCTCGTTATCGCTCCAAAACTGTAAAGCCAGCGGAAAAACCGGGCCCAAGCGCACCTAACAAACTCTTGTCTTTAAGGCCGCGCTCCATAGATTTCTTTAAAACAAAGAGTACAGTCGGCGCAGACATATTGCCATATTCTTTTAGGACAGCGCGAGCAGTTGCTAGCCGAGTTTTATCCAGTTTTAATGCTTTTTCCAAAGCATCTAAAACTTTTGCTCCTCCAGGGTGGAATATGTAGTTCTGTATCGAGGAAGGAGATATATGTTTTGACATAAGAAATTCTTCGGCAGCGATTCTCAGATTCTTTCGTACAAGCGTTGGCACATCACGACTAAACTGAACGCCAAAACCATCTTCTTCTATTGTCCAACCCATAATCTCTTTGGTGTTTGGCCAGCAGTATTCTCCACCGGCTATTAATCTATATCTGTTACCATCGGTTGAAATGACTCCACCTGCTGCACCGTCACCGAAAAGTGCGGTTGCTATAATATTACTTTTGGATAGGTCTGAGCTGCGAAACGTTAGGCCACACAGTTCTACAACCAATAAAAGCCATTTACTGCCAGGAGCGGCCCGCGCTAATGCTGAAACCCGGTTCAGGCCCATAATTCCTCCGGCACAGCCAAGACCGAAAATGGGAAGGCGTTCAATATTGCGTCTAAACGGGATCTTATCCATTAACAAGGCATCGAGGCTAGGTACCGAAAGGCCAGTCGATGAGACTGTTACCATACCGTCTATATCCGCCGGGCTTAGTTTAGCATCGTGGAGCGCCTGTATGGCAATCTCATTAAGGAGGGTAGTAGCATTCTCTACAAAAAGCTCGGTTCGATTTTTCCAGCCAGTGGCTGTGGTGTACCATTCAATTGGCACGCAAGAATAGCGACGAGTGATCCCGGCATTTTCATATGTTTTTGATAGTCGTGCAAAAGTACTCGGTCTTTCTTTAAAGATAGTTCGTCCTAACTCTTCGAATTCTGATTGCTCTATTACGTATTTAGGTACGGCAGTCGTTAAAGACAAAATGCATGCAGGTGACGACATGGGAGATGTTGGAAGCATATGCAAATTCTTTAGGTGTTAACGTTATCTCATAGACTAAGGCATTGTAACCTTTAAGATCGTTTTCCGGGGTGCAATGCTTCTATCACTAAGCAGTACAGCTCTATTTTTCATATAATTCAAAAACCACTCAGTACGATTCAATATGTCCAAAAAAATACATATTTTTTGGTCTAGCTAGATTTCGTGGTCAAAATTTGCTGTATTGGCGCGTAATTTAAATTTTAGAGACCATAGATATGGAAGATAATGTGTGGCAGAAACAGACCTTCACGGCGTTAAGGCGCCAAGGTATTGATTTAGTGTGTCATGTACCGGATGCAGGTCATGCTAAAGTGATAGAAATGTGTGAAGCAGATAATGAGGTGGATTGCATAACGTGTACCAGCGAGGAAGAAGGTATTCACATGCTTTCTGGTGCGTGGCTTGGAGGTCGCAAGGGTGTAATGTTGCTTCAATCAAGTGGTGTAGGAAACATTATAAATGCCCTCGCAATGCCCAACACGTGCCGTATTCCTATTCTTATTATTGTTACGATGCGTGGTGAATATGGAGAATTTAACCCGTGGCAGGTGCCTATGGGGCAGGGAACGCCGGCTTGCTTGGAAGCTATGGGGGTGCGTCTGTATCGCGCTGAAGAGCCTGGGCAAGTTGCGCCAGCAGTGGAGAATATGGCACGGCTAGCATATGATTCACAGCAACTGTGCGCGGTTTTGCTGTCGCAAGAACTTTTAGGAGCAAAAGATTTTAGGGAGTTGGCTAAATGACGAATGAGATCTCCCGACGCCCATTCGTTAAATCACTTCTTGATGCGCGTCCAAGTGGTTTAGCGGTTGTTGCAGGCCTCGGTTCTCCATGTTGGGATGTGGCGGCAGCGGGCGATCACGACCATAACATGTATATTTGGGGAGCTATGGGCGGGGCTGCAATGATCGGCTATGGGCTAGCGCAGGCCCAAAAAGAAAGACGGGTCCTAGTTATTACCGGTGATGGTGAAATGTTAATGGGTATGGGTGCTTTCTCAACCATAGCATGGAAGCCAACTCCCAATTTAGCTATTTTGGTTTTAGATAATAGCCGTTTTGGCGAGACCGGTGCTCAATTCACTCATACAGCGGGACCAACCGACCTTGCGGCGATTGCAGAGGCCTCAGGGATCAAATCTGTCCGCTCTGTTAATAATTTGGAAGAAGTTGAAGACCTTAAATCCTTTCTCTTTAATGAACCCGGACCAGTCGTGGCTGTCGCCAAAATAAAATATGAAAAGCTGAAATTCGTCCTTCCATCAAGTAGTGGTAGTTATTTGAAGGACCGGTTTAGAACAGCATTATTGGGGATAGGTAAGGCAACGTTGCCATAATGGTATCTTGGTTTGCTACTATTGAATCAACAAGGCGGGGGCTATGAAAGAAGATTTTGAGAAAAATGGGTTCCATGTCCTTAGGGGGGTGTTGACCAATCAAGACGTAGAGCGTCTGTCTACGCCGATACGTGCAGCATTTTGCAAAGGTGATTACGACACGTTCCATAAAGGCCCAGCGTATCCTGCTCCTGGAATACATTCCATGGGTCCACGTGTGTTAGATAAACACCCTGAGATAGCGGAAGTTAGCTTGGCTCATCCAGCCATCTTAGCAGCGGTTGAAGAACTTTTTGGTGAGCCTGCCATATTAGCGCAATACTGGTCTATTATGCGGCCTCCCGGTGCAGGTATTGGTGATAGGCCTTTCGTTAACGGTAGTGGGGCCCATTATGACTATAAACCCTGGCGATGCGTCGGATCGAATATAAATTGGATGTTTGCGGTTATACCATTCGTTGATTATACCGAAGCCGTTGGGCCTTTAACTGTCGCGCCCGGTTCCCATCGAAAATCAATTGTATTGCCTTCGGACGGTCGCGTTCATCAAGTTGATGCAGCGAAGGTTCCAGTGCCCAGCCAGATTGAATTAGTTGATCCGGTATTAAAAAAGGGTGATGTCGTTCTGATGGATGGGTTCCTTTGGCATGAGCCTCGACCAAACTATGGTAATTCTGATCGGTGTGGGCTTTATATGAAATTTCACGCAAAATCTTCTCCTCCTGCCTGCGGCCCAACAATTTATCCTTCTTCAGTGCACGACTTTCTGTCTGCAGGTAATAAGCATGTGATCCCGTATCATCGTGGAGATGGCAGATTTGCCGCTATCCAACAAAAACCTGTCAACTGCATTGAGGAAGCACAGATACTTATTGAAGACCGTAATGCTAAAATCCTTTTGATTAGAAACAATGCTGGTAAATGGCAACTGCCGAAATGCGATGCTAAAGAGGATGATGGAGCCAGTATTTTAGACGCTTGTAACGTGATGGGTTCGGTAATGAACCATTTCAAAGATCGCTTTGGTTTGAAGCTGCCTTGGCTGAGTTGGCTGACAGATATCGTCAGCAAGACGAGCAACAACGATGAAGAGAAGGAGAGTAGATGTAGAGTGTATGGGCACCGCATGCTATCCTCAGCAATTCTACTTGATCATGCAGAGGAGGATTACACTTGGATGTCCTCGTTGGATTTACACAAGTCTGATAAGGCAGGGGAGATATTAAAAGGAGCAGAAATCGCAAAGTGGATGGATATGTGGCAAAACCAAATCGATGAAGACGGCAACCCTGTAACAAGGAGTTATGGCTTACCCACAACACACGTGCAGTACTTCCGCTATAACGGTAATGGTAATGAAGAAGGTACCTGCAGGATTGGCGAATTTAATAAGGATGGACTTCCTATCGTTTGATTTAATAACTTTGTGCTATGCCGGTTAAACAGACCCCTCCGCACGCAGCGGAGGTGAAACTGACGTAGTCATCCATGCCCCGTTTAGCGTTCCCGTTTTTGCTTTCATTAGTTCCCATTTAAACGTCGACCTGACGTTATCTTTTGAAACAATTATCACCCTGAATAAAGCATACTGATTAGTTGTCACAATTGACTTTATGGTGTGTTCAGAATGGTTTATCATATCTCTATAATAAGGACCCTTTACCATAGCGGCGAAGCGTGCAAGCGGTCCGGTATACTTTTTATTGTCGGGATGGGCGAACTTCCATGTCTGCACGATGCCGGCATCGACTGACGGGCTGTCGTTTTGTTGGAGCGCTGTCAATTGTATTTCAACTACACGCTTTGCCGAGATATCAGGGTTTGGCGTCAGTAGCTCTTGTGCATTAGTAAACTCTGTTAAAGCTATCACAAAAGTCAGACTTGCAATAAATTTCTTCATCATAATCTCCAACCCTAATGCCATTCAATGCGGAAAATCATAAGCATAAGATGTAAGTCACATTTGAAGTTTTTCTACCCTTTCGAAGGTAAATAAATTGACGCACATCAGATAATGATTTCTTGTGAGCCTGCAAAGCACCCATTATCAGAGTATATATTTTCGCAACCCAAAGTTAGTTAAACGGGAACACCGCGAAATTTTCTTACGTCTTCTTCATTTAGAACCAACCTGACACCAAGTTTTCCTGTAGCCTTGCCCTTGCTCTCTTTTCTGATTGTAATATCAATCTGAGTGACTTCTTCAAATTGTGCGCAGTGACGCGCCAGCCGGGATATCAAACACTCCTGTGTTTCGTATCGTTTGTCTTTTGTGGATTCGTGTACAAAATCTAATATGGGATCGTAATCAAAGACATCAGCCATTGTGTCAGTTTCGGTGCATACTAGTCTTGGATTTACGGTTAACACGAGGTCCAACACCTGTATTTCAGGTAAAATCTTCGCAGCGCTATGTTTGCCAATGCACACACTTAGTTGGAGATCCGTAAGCTCTATGGTAGCGTCCAATTTATTCCTCTGAAACTATCAAAATGCAAAATGACTTCCTCGGTGTACTTGTGAATCATCTCGCATAACTCAATTCTTTGGTAGCAAGTATTTTCTGAACGCAGTAATGATATTTTAACTATCATCTGAATTTATCACAAAAGTAACTGCAATGAATTTCGATCCTGTAGACACTCAAAACGATCCTAATATTCAACACCGCTTACTCATTTACCGCGACATCGAAAAACAACTTACGCAGTTTGCTCTTTATGGAGAGCTTATGACAGATAAATACTCGCATCCGTTACAAGATCTGGTGCTAAATCACTTTAAGGTCCAAAGGATTGAAGAGTTAAAACCCAAACAAATTAGACAATTGTGGAGATTTGCAAAAGGTTTGAATGAGGTTGGTGGATTGTGGATGGTGTTTCATGGATATCGTCGGTTGATTCAAAACTGGATCGATATAACTGGCGATAAGCCTGTTGATCTGGATGAATTTTGGATAAACAGCACCGACCTAATTTTACATTCAGAAAGGTAATCAACTACGGTGCGATGTAAAGAACCGTAGTTACTAGCAAAATATAGGCGGCGGCATAATAATAAAATATCCAGCGGGGTGTTTTGCTTTGTTTTGCCATTGAAGTTCTCCTTTTTGTAGCGTCCAACTTTGGTTAAACTGGGCATGTATTCATGAATTTCTATTGTTTTGCATTTCTAAAAAACAGTAATAAAGAATGTTTTTGTGAAAGATCAACTGCATGTTTTCCTCACAGCAACACTACATAAATCTCTCGACCAAAAAGCGCGACGGGACTTATGTTAATACACCAGTATGGTTTGCACATGCTAATCCATCAACTCTTTATGTTTATTCGGTACAAAATTCAGGCAAAGTAAAAAGAATACGGAATTTTAAGAGAGTACGATTGGCGAGCTGCAATGCTATTGGAAAACTAAGTAGTGAATGGTTTAGCGGGGATGCATTTTTAGTTGATAAAAATAATGAAATAGATGCAGCTTTTAACCTTTTGCGCCAAAAGTATGGATACAGATTTCTTATAGCAAATATTTGCTCTAAAATCGTCGGAAACTATCACCGGCGCCAGATAATCAAACTGAATATCTGTAAGAATACTTAAGTGCTGTCAAGAATGCGTTAACCTACACAAGGATGCCGGCGAGCAGAATATCAGGCGATTTGGGTGGGTATAATGGTCCTGGGGTTTCGTAACATTATTGGCCTTTTGAGTTTCTGGCATAACATCCTTTGGGGTCACTATTGGGCCCAATTACAAAGAATTTCTGATCTAAAGCATGGCCTAGAGCTTTCCACTATCCTAAGTAGCTTTGTTTCCGCTCATTGTCTCTGTGCATTAGCTCGTTTTATTGTGCGACTAATCATCTTGTGTAAGGATATGATACTGAAGTTTTAAATGTTGGTAACGGCTGAAGCGTTATGAAACGGCTAGTTGAAAACCTCACGAAACAGCTTTAGTGTTTCTAGCCACGAATCCTTGTCCGCCTTCGCGTTATACGCGAGCGGTAATTTGAACTTTTTCCCCTTTTCAGTAGCACCCGGATTAGTGAAGCTATGAACGACGCCGGGATAATAAATATGTTTGTAGTCGGCTCCTGAAGCTTTCATAACAGCATCAAAAGCATCTATTGTGGATTTGTTAAGGAATGGGTCGTCTGCCCCGTTAAATACGCGGACCTTCGTTTTGAGATCCTTAGGTGTTTTCTTCACCCACTGTGTTAGCGTGCTGTGGTAGGCGACGACAGCATTTAAGTCGACACCAGCGAGCGCCATGTTAATAGCCACGTTGCCGCCGAAACAATAACCAATGGCTGCTATTTTTGTTGTTTCTACCGTATTGTGTTTTTTTAAAAGGTCATAAGCTGCGAGAAACCTAGATTTCATTTGATCAACGGATTTAGTTGCCGCTGTCATAAAACTTTGGGCATCCTTTGGATGGCTAGCCAATTTTCCAGTACCATACATATCAAGCGCAAGTGCGGTATATCCAAGTTTCGCCAGCATTTCTGCGCGCTTTCGAGCGTAAGCATCATGGCCCCACCATTCATGTACAACAATGATACCAGGTCGTTTGTCTGAAGTTGCATCATTATAGGCGAGATAGCCGGTAAATTTTTCATTACCTACCGTATACGCAACAGTTTGTGTTTTAATTCCCGCTTTAGCGTCCACGGGGGAAAGCCCATAAAAAACTACAATCGCAATTATCACGCTAGCAAGTTTTTTCAACATCGCAATCCTCCGACTTACAATCTAGTTTCTGCACACGACAGTTATATTGTTTTTTATTTTAAAGGGCCACCGTAATAGAAATCAATGTATGGTCGGTGCAAGATATCAGGCTCATAGTCTTCCAAATTTCAGCGGCTACATACTACGTTTAGGAGTAATTCCTCCTCTGATAGAGGTGAAGGAAACTCCCAATTTGGTTTTATTGGATCAATAGAAGTGCCACTTTCATTACCCATCCGCTTCTCGTGGAAAATGTATTTTAATATTTTGTACCGAGTCATCTTACAATCCGCTTGGCGATATACTTGAGTTGATAGATACCCGAGATGATTTGTATTTGTCTGTCTATTAACGACCAGAAAAATATATAATCGTTCTTTTTCCGAATTCGCTCAAAGTCGACAAAAACTGTATTTCCATTTTCATTCTTTACAACTTTTGTCCATTCTGCATTCGACGGAACTGGGATTATTGTTACTAAGAATAATATTGTTAGCGCCAGTCCAAGTGGACACAGATTTTTTCGAACTAAAATTATTACAATCAAAACTTCAAAAAATTTATGGAGCCCGCATTGCCGCAGTTTGCTGTGTTCACTGGCAAGGTATCCTGAAAAGAATTTTCGGTACATGAATGACGAATTTTACTTTTTGTTGCGTCTTAGCTTCCGTTCATCCTCAATTACCTCTGGAGGAAATTGGCTCATAAAGCAGCAGCAAACTCCCTCATCAATCATAGTTCTAGGGCCATTTGGATGAGCAATATGCTTATAAAAGCCATGAGAGTGCCCGTGGTCATGAGAGTGCCCGTGGTCATGAGAATCGCTATCTGACTCAATCGCATCATCATCTTCAGGATCCACAATTTGTTTGTATTCTGCGTGATGATGATGGACCGACACCATGCCCTTTTTCAAGCGTTTCTTGAACGATGACATCAGATCGTTGTTATCTGAAAAGATACCGGTTTCGGCTTCTTTTATTCTCTCTACAAAAGTATCGATCACGTGATTTTGATCGGCTAGATATTTTGCTTTAAAAAATTGAATATCCGAGTGTTTTTGCGCAATAATATCTACGTATTTGTTAATACGGTCAATTAGTCTCCCCGTGAAAAGAAAATAAGGGGCCACGACAATTTTTTTGTATCCAAGCTTGGTTATAATTTCCAAACCCTGACCCACGGATGGAAAAGTCACCCCTGAATAAAAGGTTTCCGACCATCCGAAACCCATATTTTCTGCAACTATTCTGGTTAACTTGGCAGCCTCGGCATTAGCCTGAGCATCTGAGGTGCCTCTCCCCACAACCACTAACATTGTATCGTAAAAAGTGTTCTGGTTGATATCAGTAATCTCCAAAGCCTCCAGAATTCTGGCTTGAAAAGCAGCAATCATTTCTGGGTGTAATGCTAATTCACGCCCATATTTTATTTTAATTCCAATATTCTTTTCCTGATAAGTTGTAAGAACAGATGGAATATCATTTTTTGCGTGTGTCGCAGCAAAGAGCATGCCCGGCACGGCTAAGATTTCTTCGACGCCCATATCTCGTAGCTCATCAAGACCCATATGGATATTAGGAGCAGAATATTCTAGGAATCCATATCTCACTGGGGTTTTTGGAAACCTTTTTTTTAAGCCCTTCGCAAGTAACGCGAACTCTTTTTCAGCTTTTTTAGACCGACTGCCGTGTCCACAAATCATAATACCTTTTTTAGTCATAGATTTTAGCTTTCTTAAAATCGTTAGTTCATAAGTGAATACTCTTGCCGTACATTCACTAACGTCCACCTTGCCCTATAGGGTACCCACGATGTAATCCATGGGGAAAGTGATAGCACCGCTTGGGGTTAGCAGAAAGGGTTGGTAGATGAAGAAATGGTTTGTCCCCTTAATTTCGGTTATACTGGGGATTGCTGCTTTATGGGCCCTAACAGTGTTTATTCTATATTTGTCGGCAAACTGAGGTGCTAGTAGCATTCAAACTGTGTGCAATCATTTCGCCTATCCTTTTAAAGAGGGCGTGCAAAGCTTAATTCATGTCCATCAGGATCTGTGATGTGAAAAAAGCGCTCCCCCCAAGTAGCGTCCTTCGGAGGGGTATCTGGAGTGTAGCCAGATTTTACCGCTAAATTATAAATAGCGTCGACATCAGCTACATAAAATATAGCACGCCCCCACCATGACCATTGTTTTTCTGGCGCTTGAACGGTCAGATTGACGAAACCGTCTCCAGCGAAAAAGCTACTGAAAGAGGCATCCTCGCCACCATACTTGAGTTCAAAACCCAAACTCTTGTAAAAATGAACTGCCCGCTTCATGTCATGCGTGGCGAAAGTGACGGCGCTTATCCCCTCAATCATATGCTTGGTACACAACGCTTCTACGCTTATACCGCGGCATGCAGAGAGTGCATTTAAATTCTGGATCTCTGCTTTCAAAAAGAACAGAAATTGATGGAGTAGGCGTCACGGTAAGCTTCGTCATTTTCATAAAATTTTAAAATTACTTGGGTTTGTGTTTCTTTATTGTATTAGAATCCACTTCGGCAATCGGACTTGCAATTTTAATTTTTGTTGGATTTTGGTCTTCAGGCATCAGTGCAATCACAGTTTCTACATCCGGACATCCATCCTCGTGACACTTCAGTTCCGATACCATGATTACAACATTATCATCTATACCCCATGTATTACGCACTAAATCTTTTACGCGTTGTGTATGATTAACCTTGGGTTTATTTGTAAATTCGAACATGCTGTAAAATGGCTCCTTTCTTCGCCTAATTTTTTCTCGACAGCATCCTAGAGAGAACGGCTTTACGTAAAAGGTTGAAACTAAGCATTGGGTTTATACATCAATAAATGTTATATTATAGCATTTGTCGATAGAGCTTAAACCGTAATACTTCGACAGGTTTCATTTGCAAACAAACAACCAGGAAATTACAGAAATGGTTAGCACTGAACAGGTTCCAGTAACAGTCTTAACAGGTTTTTTAGGCGCAGGGAAAACCACCCTTTTGAACCGCATTTTAACAGAGCAGCATGGCCATCGGTATGCTGTAATTGTCAATGAATTCGGGGAGGAGGGTATAGACAACGACCTGGTAGTGGATGCAGACGAGGAAGTATTTGAGATGAACAATGGCTGTATTTGCTGCACTGTTCGTGGCGACTTAATAAGGATATTAAGTGGCCTTATGAAGCGTGCAGATAAACTTGATGCCATAATTGTTGAGACGACAGGCCTTGCTGATCCTGCGCCTGTAGCGCAGACATTCTTCGTGGATGACGATGTTGCAAGCCGCACGAAACTTGATGCTATTGTTACCGTCGCCGATGCCGTCCACCTTGATGCACAATTGGGTGAGCATCACGAGGCGGAAGAGCAAATAGCCTTCGCTGATGTTGTTCTTCTGAATAAGACTGATCTGGTGGATGCTGCGCGACTTGATGCAGTTGAAACTCGTATTCGAAAAATTAACCCGTATAGTAAAATTATTAGAACCACGCATTGTGAGGCCGAGCTCAATTCAGTACTTGGACTGGATGCATTCAACCTTGATCGTGTCATGGAATTTGAGCCGGACTTTTTGGAGTCAGACCATGCCCACGAGCATGATGATGATATCACCAGCATTTCTTTTGTTTCAGAAACACCACTGGATATTGAGAAATTTCAGAAGTGGTTTGGCAAGCTTTTGCAGACTCGAGGGCAAGACATTCTTCGGTCAAAAGGCATTCTAAATTTTTCGAACACGAATGATCGTTATGTGTTCCAGGGTGTTCATATGTTAATGGATGCATCTACAATGGGTGCTTGGCCAGAAGGGCAACCGCGTAACTCCAGGGTTGTGTTTATCGGGCGAAATCTGGACAGTATGGGGCTGAAGGAGGGGTTTGAGAGTTGTAAGGCTGCGTAACAATGGATCAACCACCCACTAAACCACCTCCAGGATATAGAAAAACGTCGTTAGAGGAGAGGGCACTCAAATTCGATAGCGGCGCACCTGTAACAGGCGCTGTTGCAATCGGTGATACAGTTGCTTCGACCTTTGGGGATGGCATTGTTCGATTCTTTGATCCTAGTGAGGATGCACCTGCCGAAGTGCATGCGCACAATGGTGTTGTTCTTTGTTGTGCGGCTGATAGAAATCACCTGCTTACTGGCGGAGATGATGGGCAGTTTCTTAGAATTGCCCCCGATGGCACTGTCAATGAGCTCGCTAATTTCGGGTCAAAGTGGGTTGATTGTGTTGCGGCAAGCAACGGGTTGGCTGCATGCTCCTCAGGTCGAGTAGCTTATATATGGACCTCTGACAGGTCAGAAGCGGCAGAGCTAGAGCATTCAAGCACTGTTGGTGGCCTGGCTTTCGATGCAAACGGTAGGCGCCTTGCAGTTGCGCATTATGGTGGAGTAACAGTCTGGGAGCAGAAAAAACACAGATGGAAAAAGTCAAAACTTTTTTGGCAAGGGTCCCATGGCGCAATAACTTTCAGCCCGGACGGCAAATTTATTGTGACGGCAATGCAGGAAAATGCACTTCACGGCTGGCGCCTGCGCGGTAAAATTGACCTCGCAATGACAGGCTACCCAGCTAAAGCCAAAAGTTTTGCCTGGGTAGGTGAAACCCCCTACCTTGCCACCTCTGGCGGTTATGAAGCAATTTGTTGGCCATTTGACGGCCCGCAGGGCCCCATGGAACGACCACCACTTTGTGTCGCTCAACACGGTGAAAATGTAGCAACTTGTGTAGAGGCATTCCCACTGCTGAATGCTGTCTTTGTTGGTTTTCAAGATGGCGCCGTGCTTGTATCGGAAATCGAAGACTCTAAGGATGTTATGGCGCTCAGGGGTCCAACCGGCAACGAGGTAACAGCAATTGCAATCAATCAGCCTCAGTCACATCTTCTCGTCGGCGACGCAAGAGGACATTTGCTGTGGGCGCCATTGAAGAAGTAATCTATAAGGTTAGAAAGAGCCTTTCCTCAAGGTTGGGGGATTGATTATTGAAGATCACAAAACCAGCAATTTCAATAATAGTGGCACGACACACGAAAGGGAGTTATCGCCCCAATCTTTAGATTTTTACTCATTACGCTGACCACTTTGCTGCCTACTGCTACAGGTGCTCTGGGCTTAATCGACGGCACCGCCGGCAATCGCTTGCGTGGAGAAGTCATCGCATCCATCGGCAGTCCTTGGGCAATGACTTTCGTTACCCCGCAACGCCTATTAGTCACCGCTAAGACCGGCGTGGTTTGGCTGGTTTCTACAAATGGCCAGAAAATTAAAGTCGCGGGGGTGCCTGTAGCCGCGGTGGGGGGACAGGGCGGTATGGGGGATGTTGTGCCGCATCCTGATTACGCCACTAACAAATGGATCTATCTGTCTTATGTGGAGAGCGATGACGGCGGCAAAACTCGGGGAGCAGCGGTTGTGCGTGGCCGCCTGCGAGATCTTGAAAGCCCTGTGTTAACCGATGTCGAGCGAATGTGGACACAGTCACCAAAGATGGCAGGTAGCGGGCATTTCGCTCATCGAATAGTCTTTGGCCCGAAGGGCGGGCCCCACGCTGGCAAAATATTTATTACCTCCGGCGATCGCCGAGCCCAGACCTCGGCCCAAGGCTGGGATAATTCTTTGGGTAAGATTATTCGCCTGCATGATGATGGTCGGGTACCATTTGACAATCCATTTAAAGGTCGAGGTGCGCTGGCTCGTAGTTTTTGGACCCTCGGTCACCGTAACTCATTGGGTATCGCCTTTGACGGTGCCGGCCGGCTGTGGGCTCATGAAATGGGGCCGGCCCATGGCGATGAGTTGAACCTCATAGAGAGCGGTCGAAATTATGGCTGGCCGTTGGTCTCCGAGGGTAACCATTACAGTGGTTTGCCGATTCCTTCCCACAGAACGCGGCCCGACTTTACTGCGCCACGGGCTTTTTGGGTTCCCACTATCGCTCCGTCTGGTTTGGTCATTTATTCAGGCAAACTGTTTCCGAGCTGGGCTGGCGCGGCTTTCATTGGAGGATTGCGAAGTCGTGCATTAATCCGCGTCACGCTCCGCGGCGACAAAGCGCGTGAGGCCGAGCGTTTTCGATGGAAGCGGCGGGTGCGTGAGGTTGAAGAAGGGCCGGACGGCGCACTATGGGTTCTGGAAGATGGGCCGCGTGGCCGTTTAATTCGCTTTTCGCCACCGTGATCGGGTCGTTGGTTTTTGAGCTGCGGCTACGCGGGCAGTTAGGTTGCTACCTCATTAAAAGTTAAAAATCTACCATTGGAAAAGACAGAGTTTGATGAAAAGGGAAGTCCAAAGAAACTAAATACCAATCAAAAGATGAGGCAAACATCTGGGGTGCTCTCTGCAAATGATTATTGCGATGTATGCCATTTATCGGGCAAGTTCTGTACCCTTATTGTATCCAATGTTAGCGAAAATAGCCGATATTAGTTGATACTACTGTAAACACCTGCGTTAGGAAAAAGCCAGGTTTATTGAGGTTTTGGGACTTGTAAATAAATGACGATACTCATCTAATTTCGTTCGAATTCCGTCACTCCCTCCACAATGTCATATATTGAGGCCCGACAACTCCTCAAGATTAGGGGACTGACTATTTTGAAGTAACAAACCAGCAACCCCAGACTTACACTCGTGCTAGAATAAAGTATTCTGGTCCTCGCATCCCCTATATTTCCTGAGGCTGCATTCACGGGCAAGTTTTTTTGCTCTCGTAATTTGTGCAGCTGTCATCTTTTGCGCGGCAGTATCGCGGGCCTCGACTGCAGCTTTATCTGCCGATGTTGCGGCAACATCAAACCACATATATGAATAGAGAATGTCTTTTTGAACGCCTTGACCCAACAAATACGATTTACCGAGGTTAAACAAGGATGATGTATGTCCCTGTTCTGCGCCGAGCCTAAACCATTTCACCGCTTCTTTATAATCCTTTGGAACACCATCTCCTTTCTGATACAGCAGGCCTAGTGTAAAAGCGGAATCTGGATCCCCTAGTTTTGCGGCAGCATTGTACCACTTCAAAGCAGTTTTAATATCCTTTGGAACGCCCTTTCCGGTTCTAAATATTACCCCTAAATTGTAAGCCGCACTACTGTGTCCCTGTTTCGCAGCGAGGGTGTACCACCTTATCGCTGTCTCCAAATCTTGAGGAACGCCATGTCCTCTGAGGTACATTTGTCCAATATTAAATTGAGCATCAGCATCTCCCGCTTTAGCAGGAAGTTGAAATTCGCCGAACGCGGTTTGATACTTTCCTTTCTCATAAGCAGAGGAACAGGTAGACGCAATGGGTGAGTGAGAATGCTTGGTTCCCGAAAGACAGAAACCTGCAATAGGTTGAGCGGTCCCACTTAAACTCACACTGCCAAAAGGCTTGGTTTGTGAAGATGACCCTGGCTTTGCGTAACAATCCTTGTACTTCTTGAAAATACATTCGCGGGCCAGTTTTTCAGCTTTTTCAATCTGTGATGGAGTCATTTTCTTGGCGACTACATCTCTAGTCTTAATTCCAGCTTCATCGCCGGATCTTGCAACAATATCCCACCACATAAAAGCGCGAATGTAGTCTTTTTGAATGCCGTTCCCAAAATAATACATTTTGCCGAGATTGAATTGGCAAGGTATGTGACCCATTTCCGATCCCAGCCTGAACCACTTTACCGCCTTGTCATAATCTTGTGGAATACCATCTCCTTTGCTGTGCATTAGACCTAATGCAAAGGCAGAGTTAGCGCTCCCGTGCTCTGTAGCAACTCTATACCACTTCAGTGCTGTTTGATTATTTTGAGGAACGCCATTGCCAGTTCTGTACATGACCCCCAGATTGTGAGGGGCATCGGCATTTCCCTGTTTCGCTGCAAGTTTGTACCAGTTAATCGCACTCTCAGGATCCTTTGGAACTCCTGTCCCGTTTTCGTATAGTATGCCCAAACTGTGTTGCGCTTTGGCATACCCTTGTGCGGCAGCCAAATTATACCAATTTGCTGCCATTTTAAGATTTTTTTGGGTACCTATTCCCCTGTAGTACATCGTGCCCAAATTAAACTGAGCAACAGCATCGCCCTGTTCAGCGACAATTGTCCACTGCTCAAGCGCGGTTGCATAATCTTTTTTTCCATAGGCGGCGGCGCCTTTTTGGTAGTCAGCTCGGGCACTCATCCCCACGCTTCCAATTACCAGGGTAAACGATAGACAGAGTATTTTGATAGATTTGGTCATTCCAACACCATGTCACAATGCTGCTTCTATTTCGGGTACGTTTTCTAACAGAACTAGTAATCTAAATGCCCCATTATTAATATCTTTAGCATGTACTGGATATTTGTAAGTTGATTAATTTTTGGGCACCAGAGGAAAGTTTAAAATGAGCTAATGTGACCATTTTTTGGTAGGCGGCTTTATTTATTTATCTCAACGAATTATGAGATTTAGCAATCGTGATGAACAAGGTTTGATAAAATGAAGATTTCTAATAAAATATGTTTTCGAGCCGTTTTGTATACCACAACCGCCTATTCATTAGCTCTTGGGCAACCTTTCTATGAAGTGCTTAACAGCCAGGGAGGAGGGATCTTTGTCTTTTTATTGTGGCCTTTTATTATTCCACCACTGTCAATCACCCCTTGGTATTTAATTGGCTTCCAAAAAGTTAGATTCGCTCATCTATCATTGCTTCCGCCCCTAACGGTAATCCCTTGCTGGTTTCTTATCAAAGACCGGTTTATGACAAAAACTCAGTCCATAAAACCTTCAGACGACAACAAACTTTGGAAGTTAGACCATGCCCTTGCACTTACATGGACCGGAATCATGGGGGTACTGTCTCTATTTTCCCTCTATTTGATCATTGGTA
The DNA here is from genome assembly GCA_036339585.1 of Pseudomonadota bacterium. NCBI lineage: Bacteria > Pseudomonadati > Pseudomonadota > Pseudomonadota bacterium. Next base: position 20,746 of record JAYZAS010000006.1, on the reverse strand, counting down.
ACTTGGCAATGATCATATTTTTTCAGTGAATACTTGTTGAAGATAAGCAACGGTTGATGCACTAGGCGCTGCGAAAAACTGTGCTGATTTAAGCCTAGATAACTGAGACCTAAATGAGCTAAACACAGAACAGCTCCACAGTGCGATGAGTAGCATTTGACTGGACCTGCTGAAAAATTCTTTCGTGCATCAAACGATTGGAAAAGGAGCTCCGGTGGTAAGGCCTTTATGGATTTTTGCACTTGCAATCGAATTAGTTTGATTAAAGTTTAATCAAAGCTGAGGGCGGGTGCTAACACATTGAGCGTTTTTTCGGTTCTTGTGGTGTTCGTTTTTTTTCGAGAAAAAAATTACCTAATAATATTAGTTATTTAGTGCATTCCAACGGCTCCTTTCTTTTTTGGCATGAATATGGCAGAGTTAGACACGAGTAGCTTTATCGCCGGACACTGGAATGCTCATGTGGGGTGACGAAAGAAGTGCAGCACGAGCTTTCCATTAGGTCGTTATTATAAAACCTTACGGTGTTTGTCGGGAGCTTTTAAAGCTCGAATTCGAGTAAAAACTATAAAGTTTTGGAGTAAGTTTAATATGAAATTTCAGGCTTGGAAAAAATCAAAAGGATGTATGAGGGGTTTATCAGAAGTCCTTAGATTCAAGAATTATTTGTCATTCAGGAAGTCAGGGCATCTTTCCGTTGTTGGTACAGCGCTGGCTGCGTTGATCACATTTTCCAGTAGCAACTCTAACGCCGCTTCAACTGTTACAATCGGAATGACGGCTGCCGATATCCCGATGACCACAGGTGCCCCTTCTCAGGGTGGCGAAGGTCTGCGGTTTACTGGTTTCACAATGTATGATGGGTTAATCAATTGGGATTTAACCAGATCAGATGTGCCGGCACAACTAACGCCGGGGTTAGCGACAAGTTGGAAAGTTAATCCAAAAGATAAGACAAAATGGATCTTTACCCTACGGAAGGGGGTAAAATTCCATGATGGATCGACGTTCAACGCGGACGCCGTTATTTTTAATCTGGCAAAAATTAAAGATAAAAATTCTCCACAATTTGACCCTAAGGGTGCTGCCCAGATACGTGCAAGGATCCCAAGCGTCAAAGCATGGAAAAAAATTGATGAATACACTGTTGAGATTTCAACACCGGCGCCCGACGCGATGCTTCCTTACCAGTTAACTTGGTTTTTGATTTCCAGTCCGGCTCAATGGGAAAAGGTCGGAAAGGATTGGAAAAAATTTGCTTTCAAACCTTCTGGTACTGGTCCGTTTAAGCTCACAAAATTAGTCCCTCGAGAGAAGGCCGTTATGGTTCCTTTCAAAGATTATTGGGACAAGAAAAGGGTAGCAAAGTCTACTATAGTCTTGAGGCCTATTCCGGAGGCAACAGCAAGAACTGCAGCGTTGTTATCTGGGCAAACCGACTGGATTGAGGCACCTGCCCCGGACGCAATACCAAGATTGAAAAAGGCCGGTAAGCAAATTGTTACCAATACTTACCCACACATTTGGCCTTACACCCTTAGCTATTTGCCAGACTCTCCCTGGCTTGACATAAGGGTTAGGAAGGCGGCCAACTTGGCTATCGATCGCGACGGTTTGGTTAAGTTGCTTGGTGGCCTTGCTGAGCCATCGACTGGCTCGGTCGAAAAAGGGCATCCATGGCGTGGAAATCCTAAATTTCAGATAAAGTACGATCCGGACGAGGCTCGTAGATTGATGAAAGAAGTCGGTTACACACCGGAAAAACCGCTGAAGGCGAAGCTAGTCATTTCCACAGGTGGATCTGGTCAAATGCAACCGTTACCAATGAACGAGTACATTCAACAAAACATGAAAAAAGTTGGTATTGATTTGCAACTTGAAGTTGTTGAGTGGGCACGCATGAGGACAATCTCAAGAGCTGGAGCAACAACTCCGGATCAGAAGGGTTTCCATGCTATAAACAATAGCTATTCGACAACTCATCCGTTCAACGCATTTGTTCGTTTCTTCCATTCATCAAGTGTTGCTCCGAAGGGCAGAAACTGGGGCCACTATAAAGCAAAGTGGGCCGACGAGATGATTGATAAGATTCTCGTAACATTTGACATTGAGAAGCAAAACAAGCTCTGTGCTGAATTGCACGAGAGACTTGTGGATGAAGCTGCTTGGATTTGGATTGTTAAGGACCTTAACCCACGCGCACTAGCGGCGAATGTCAAGGGCATGGTTCCTGCCCAGTCTTGGTATCTCGACTTAACTGGTGTTCACAAGAAATAACAATCTTCGAGACAAGGATGTATGACCCGAAAGTCATAATGGCTTGTGGCTTTCGGGTCTTCATTTTAATATGTTTGTTTATTTCATAAAACGATTACTCTACGCTTTGCCAATTGCTATTGGCGTAACCGTATTTGTGTTTTCTCTCGTTTACCTAGGTGGAGACCCACTGGATGCGGTGTTGCCTGACGATGCAACAGCGGCAGATGTTCAAGAGATAAAAGAGATTTATGGTTTCGACAAACCCTTGCCTGTGCAATATATCACATGGTTAGGCCGTGCAATAACCGGAGATTTTGGAACCTCTATCGGGACAGGGCAACCTGTTGCTGACGAAATTAGCAGGGCTATAGTAAATACATTAATTTTAGCAATTTGCTCTGCCTTAACCGGGTTTCCTTTTGCTGTGTTTCTGGGAACTTTAGCAGGGTATTACCACGGACAAAGGGCAGACAAAATAGTCTCTGGTTTTGCGATCACTGGAGTTAGTGTCCCTCACTATTGGCTTGCAATTGTTCTGGTTATAGTTTTTTCGGTGGAACTAAATATTCTCCCGTCTCTGGGGATGGGGCCTGGCGGCTCCGAGGATTGGACCTTAGATTGGGCTCATGCAAAGCATTTGATACTTCCAGTTATAGGCGGGTCCATCATCTCCATGGGTATCATTGCGCGAAGCATGCGAGCAGCTGTTGCTGAAATTCTCAACCAAGAGTTCGTAAGAGCTCTCCGCTCAAAAGGTCTATCCGAAAGTAGAATAGCTTACCACGTCATGAAGAATGCCTTACCGTCAATTCTTGGAGTAGTGGGACTGGAAATCGGTAGCCTTATGGGCGGGTCAATTTTAATCGAGACAATTTTTTCGTGGCCGGGTACCGGCTTTTTATTAAACGAGGCTATTTTTCGCCGAGATTTGCCTGTTTTACAGGGAACAATCTTAGTTTTGGCGATGTTTTTTGTCATTCTGAACCTTATTGTTGATATTAGCCAGACCTTTGTAGATAAGCGGATAATCAGAACGTAAAGCAGGCTCTTGTTTTGGTAATTAGAATAATGAAGCAAAAGTAATGAGTGCAAATACTAATAAGCCACGTACCTATTGGCAGTCGGTGCGGTCCCGTCTCAGGAGGGATCCGGTCACCTTATCCTGCGCTGGGATTATCATAGGAATTGTTCTTCTATCAATGTTTGCTCCGCTGATTGCGCCGGCAAACCCTTATGATACAAATATGCTGAATAGGCTCGCACCGATAGGTTCACCCGGCTACCCTCTTGGTGCCGATGAGCTTGGCCGCGATATGCTCTCGCGGTTGATATACGGTGGGAGAATATCGCTAATTATGGGCTTACTCCCAGTATTTCTTGCATTACTGATTGGTGCAAGCTGTGGAATTATCGCGGGCTATGTTGGTGGAAGAACTAATATGCTGATAATGCGGACAATGGATATATTCTATGCATTTCCGTCGATAATGCTGGCGATTGCAATTTCAGGAGCTATTGGTGCTGGAATAGAAAATGGACTTCTATCCCTTACACTTGTTTTTATACCCCCCATCACCCGTGTCTCTGAAAGCATTACGGTTCAAATTAAGAGCTTTGATTTTATTGATGCAGCGCGGGCAACTGGGGCTAGCACCAGTCGTATTATACTATCCCACATCATAGTAAATGCGCTTGGCCCCATATTTATTTACTGCACAAGTTTAGTCAGTGTGAGCATTATTATAGCGTCTGGATTAAGTTTTTTGGGCTTGGGTGTAAGTCCTCCGGAGGCGGATTGGGGTCTCATGTTGAGCACACTAAGACAATCGATATATGTGAACCCATGGGTCTGTGCGCTTCCAGGCGTCATGATATTTACTACGTCTCTCTGCTTTAATCTAATGAGTGACGGGCTGAGAAGTGCAATGGATGTGAAGATGTGAATATGTCCTGTAATGTGGATTTGGGCTTTTTTCCAGTATCGGACAGGTTCAAGAAATCTTTCAAATTATTTTCTGGATAGCGGAAAAAAGCATGGCAAAGATTGATAAAAGTTTTGTAAAAGTTAGGAATCTTAAAAAGTATTTCCAAACCGGCACCAAAATACCTTTTTTGAAATCCTCCCCCGCTGTTAAAGCAGTTGAAAACGTCTCTTTTGATGTCTTTAAAGGAGAAACACTTGGTGTCGTAGGAGAATCTGGTTGCGGAAAATCGACCGTCGCGCGCCTTCTGATTCAGCTAATAAAACCAGATGCGGGAGAAATAATCATTGATGGTTTAGCCGTTGAAAAGCGTGGAGGTATCTCCACCCGGGATCTGCGGCATCGAATGCAAATGGTGTTTCAAGACAGTTATGCAACATTAAATCCCCGTATGCCGATAGAAGAAAGCATCGCGTTTGGTCCCATATCTAATGGAAAAAAGCCCTCAGAAGCCATGCTCGAAAGCAAGCATGTTATGGATCAAGTTGGTTTAGACCCGAATATTTATCTACATCGGTATCCCCATGAATTGTCAGGAGGACAAAGACAACGAGTCAATATAGCCCGAGCGTTAGCAATGGGGCCAGAAGTCATAATTTTAGATGAAGCGGTATCTGCTTTAGACAAATCGGTAGAGGCGCAAGTTTTAAACTTATTGACAGACCTGAAATCAGATCTGAAATTGACATATATCTTCATCAGCCACGACTTGAACGTAGTTAAATATATTTCCGACAAAGTGATGGTTATGTATTTAGGCGAGGTTGTCGAGTACGGCACAGTAGAGGAAGTGTACCACTCTCCAAAACATCCCTACACCGAGGCCTTACTTGCTTCACAGCCATCCATGGATCCATCTCGGAAGCTGGACACTGTCCCCATTACCGGCGATCCACCCAATCCAATAAATCCGCCTTCAGGTTGTAAGTTTCATACCCGATGTCCGAAGGTGACAGATATGTGTCGCACCGTAAATCCTAATCTCCAATCTACAAATGTGGGCAATCATTTATCGGCATGTCATTTAGCTTAAAACACAACAGGAAGCTCTAATGCTGATTGTTCAAAAGGTATTAACAGTTGAATAAAAACTCAATCATTAGCGACCCAAAAGTCCTCACAGTAAAGGACCTCAGCGTTAAATTTGTCACACCGGATTATTCTGTGCACGCAGTTAACAATGTTTCATTCGACTTAAAGCGTGGAGAAGTTCTTACCTTGCTGGGTGAGTCAGGATCTGGAAAAAGTGTAACGCTTAGCGCTATTCAGCGTCTATTACCGGAAAACATTACTAGCATTGCAGGTAGTATTAAAATAAATGATGAAGAAATTCTAACCATGCCCGCTAAACGATTAAATAGGCTAAGGGGTGGACAAATTGCTATGATCTTTCAGGAGCCTGCTACATCCTTTGATCCTGTTTTTACTGTCGGTCAGCAAATCACCGAAGGGATAAGGCATCACACTGGATGTAGCAAGGACGAAGCAAATAAAAAGGCTCTGGAGTTACTGGATCTCGTCAGGATCCCATCCCCAAAAGATCGGATTAAAAATTACCCATTCGAAATGTCAGGAGGCATGCGGCAACGTGCGATGATCGCATTAGCATTGTCCTGTGATCCTATGATTCTGCTCGCGGATGAGCCGACTACAGCGCTTGATGCAACAGTGCAAATTCAGATACTTTTACTTTTGAAAGATATTCAAAAAGAACTTGGTCTCAGTATTATTTTTGTTACTCATGATATCGGGGTCTCAATCGAAATCGGTGATCGCATTGCGGTAATGTACGGCGGCCAGATCGTCGAAACCGGAAATCTTTCTGATGTCATTAACGATGCTAAACACCCCTACACGAAAGGTCTTTTGTCATCGACAATCCACGCTAATAGTTCTGGTAAGCGTTTACATGCCATCCCAGGCTCACCCCCAAATCTGTCAAATGCGCCGAGTAATTGTTCGTTTTCCGAACGATGTGAATTCGCCAACGAAACATGTAAAAATACAATGCCAGAAAATGTGAAGTTAGGCGTTGAACGTTATTCACGTTGCCTAAGAATAGGTGTCTGGGAATAATTCTGCTATTAAGTTGTCGTCCTGCGCCCCTTTATTTGCGTGGCAGAACTGTCCATATTTTCAAGAACATTTTCTATAAATTGTAAATCGAGCTGAACCTTGCGGACCTGGCTTTGCAAGTCCAAGGTTTGATTGATCTATTTCTAATGAGAACCCGAATAAATTCGCCTACAGCACGTCATTAATCGAGTGACTCAATAAAGGATGTTAACAGTTGCGCTGCTTCACCAAAATCTGACATTTCCATCTTTTCATTTGGATTATGACTGCCATTTTCGTTTCTTATAAAAATCATTGCGCAGGGAATTCCCTCATTAGCAAAAGTTGCACAATCGTGCCCCGCACCACTCGAAATTGGCATTACAGCGATATCGAGTTTTTCCGCGCATTGATAAAAAATTTCACGTAACTTTTTATCCATTATTGCTGGCTTGGCTTCGCGAAATTGGCCAAGCTCAATTTTTACATTTCGGCTCGATGCAATCTGTTTAGCCTTTTTTTGAAGGGCCTTATCGGTGGAAATCAGTATTTTTGAATCAAGACTACGAATGTCCATTGTGAACCTTACGTCACCCGGAATCTTGGTCATGCCGTGATGCTCCGGGTCCGTAGAAAACTCGCCAATTGTACATACAAAATCAATGCCCGACGCGTCGTAATCATCCCAATATCTCTCGAGAGCATTTGCGAAGTCGACAGCGGCAAATAGAGCGTCACCTCTATTTTTTCGCGGAACTGCGCCGGCGTGGCCATATACTCCCTGGACTTTACAATCTCGATAACGAAGATTACCGCGAATGCCGGTTACTATTCCAACTGGCACTTCAGCGTTGACCAAAGTAGGCCCTTGTTCAATATGCGGTTCAATAAAACAACGAATATGATCTGCAGTTAGCCATGACTTGCCAGACCTTAGTGGGGACATATCAAAGCCTGCCTCTTCTATATGTTTGCCGAGACTTAAGCCCGTATCAAAGCGCTCTAGGGTATCAAAATCTTCGATTGGCAAGCGTCCGAATGCCATTCGGCTGCCAATGTATGGCGCTGAGAACCATAATGCTTCTTCTGCCCTAATTGCCATTACGGTAATATCTTGAGGGGGTTGCCAAGCAATCTTTCGAAAATGCTGTAGAACAGTCAATCCCATTATTACACCAGCCGCTCCATCATAATTACCACCATGGGGTACTGTATCCATGTGCGAGCCGATGAAAACCGCAGGCAAATTGCGGTCTCGTCCCGGTAGGGTCATGTATTGGTTGCCTGCGAAGTCAACAGAAATATCAAGATTAAGATTGCTAGCTATCTCGTGGATCAACGAGTGTGCCATATCCTCGCCCTTGCCATATGGCGCACGAGTTACCCCGGGTGGGTTCAGCGAGTTTTTATGCAACGCATCAAAAGTGTTAGTAGCGAGTTTAAGATCGAGCATTGTTACTAATATTTAATTTTTACAATGTTTGTGCATTCTTGTTTTAAAAGTCTATGGTTTACTGCCTATTTTTTCAATCATCAGGCACAGCTGGCGTACCAATCAATTGTTCACAAGCATATGCTGACCATTCAGGCATAGCAGTGCTTTGTCTAAGGAAAGCAATACTTATGTAAATACCTACATTGTTAGATTAGCTAATTACTATTATTAAAGCAGCAGCAGATATTAAAGCACCAACAAAAAACTCGGTCTCTGTACTTAAAGATTTCGAATGCTCTGATTTTCTCAATCAAAGCAGAAGAACTGAAGGGCGAGCTAAAATTTATAAAGCGGGACTAACATTAAATGAAAGTTGACCATTCATGTCACGTTTAGCCATTGTTGTTCTATTTACGGTGTTATTAAGCGATTTGGCAGCGAGTGAAATTTACCCTGGCAAAAAATGGGATGTGGTTGAAGAACCTGAATCTGTTGGTTTCTCAAGTGTCATGTTGAAACAGGCCAAAAGAATATTTGAACGTATGGATTCAAATGCTTTCATTGTTGTTTATAACGGAAAGCTTCTTATTTCGTGGGGCAACACAGACGAAAAACTCGATGTTTTTTCGGTGCGTAAAAGTTTTTTAAGTTCATTGTTCGGAGTTTTTTCAGAAACGGGCCAGATCGATTTAAATGCTAGCCTCGAAGCTCTGGGTATTGACGAGGATGATAAGCTTTCTGCAACAGAAAAATCTGCCCGCATCATCGATTTACTTCGATCTAGGTCTGGTGTTTACCATCCGGCGGCATACACATCCTTTAAAAAGATAATTCAGCGGCCCGACAGAGGTTCTTATAAACCTGGTGAATATTGGTTTTACAATAATTGGGACTTTAATGTGCTAGCAACAATTTTCCATCAGCTAATCAAAACCGATATCTTCAGTGCCTTTTACAATGAAATAGCTTCACCTATTGGGATGCAGGACTTTAAAATTTCAGATGGCCGTTTTCACAAAGAGTACCTTTCCCGCTACCCGGCTTATCCATTTCGCGTAACTGCTCGCGATATGGCGAGGTTTGGGTTACTTTTTGCCCGCTCAGGGCGGTGGCGTGGAAAACAAATCATACCAGAGGCTTGGATTAGGGAGAGTACTAGAACTCACTCAATAACAAGCCGACGAAACAGTAAAAGTGTAGGTTATGGTTTAATGTGGTGGACAGTGCGTCCTGGTCGTCGCCACTTTAAAAACCACCTCGGTGATGACGCATTTTCGGCGAGAGGCAACGGAGGACAATTCATTATTGTGGCTCCTAGTCTCGACATAGTGGTAGTTCACACCAGCGATTGGAAATGGACAAAAAAGAAGGTAAAAGCAGGCCAAGTCGGGATACTACTCCGAGCGGTTTTAAAAGCAAAAACATCAAATTGAATTATCAAAAGCGACGTTACCAATAATGACCTCTTGAAGCACCGACCTCCTGCTTTTTGAATAAAACCTAGGTGCGTGTAGCACTTTTTCTCGCCCAACGCTCTGTCAGCGCCGTTGCTTAAAATTTCCCTGACTCGTGAAAATAGCACTGCAGGCACAATAAAAAATATATAATTCTCAAGTATATTGCTGCAGTTGAGTCTCGTGGTAGAGGTTTATCTTGGTGTTTCAGTTTACATAGGTCGGAGGATTGCCCGAATGAAAAAACCTTTACATTTCCGGAATATAGCTGAGTGCGCCCGTGAAATAGCATCTGGTGCACTATCACCGGTTGAGTTGACGGAAGCATGTCTGAATGTGATTGAAAAATATAATCCGGATGTAAATGCCTTCCTTGAGGTAACGGCCGATCTCGCTTTAGACCAAGCTCGAGCCGCAGAGGAAGAGATCCGACGCATCGGTCCACGCAGCCCTATGCACGGCATACCTTTTGCCCTTAAAGATATATACGACACACGTCATATCGCTACTACGGGGAACTCTGCTCTATATCAGAACCGTATTCCAGTACATGATTCGGCATGTGCCGAGCGTCTCTACGGCGCAGGGGCTGTGCTTTTAGGCAAGCTTGCTACACATGAGTTTGCCACAGGCGGTCCAGCATACGACTTACCCTGGCCGCCTGCATCAAACCCTTGGCTATTGGACCGTTTTCCTGGCGGATCCAGCAGTGGTTCGGGCGCCGCTGTGGCAACAGGTATGGTCCCGGGCGCTCTTGGCAGCGATACGGCAGGTTCTATTCGTCTGCCAGCAGCGTTCTGCGGTGTCGCCGGATTAAAGCCGACTTACGGTCGGGTAAGTAAACGTGGCGTCCTGCCATTATCTTGGACCCTGGATACCTGTGGTCCTCTTACTTGGACGGTAGAGGATTCAGCAATTATGCTGCAGATCATTGCGGGGCATGACTCACTTGATCCGTGTTCCGCGAAGCGTGAGGTTCCCAATTATAAAAGCGCGTTACAGGAGGATCTGAAGGGTATGCGGATCGGTATGGTTCGTCATTTCTATCAGAGGGACACACCAGCCGATGATACAACAGTGGCAGCAATGGAAGATGCTGCTCAGACCCTAGAGGAGCTCGGTGCAACGGTCGTGGATGTAACCCTGCCACCTCTAGCAGACTACCAAGCAGTGACGCGTGTTATTATTGTGAGCGAGGCATTCGCCATTCACCGCGAAAGCCTGCTCTCAAAGCCAGAACTATACAGTGCAGTGACACGTTATCGTATTATGCCCGGAGCATTAGTGTCTGCAGTTGAATATACTAATGCGCTCAGGTTTCAGCGGGTCCTCGCAAATAAGACTGTACGCGCGATGGAAACACTTGATGCGCTTCTTACGGCTACAACTTATGGACCCGCGCCTGTACAGTCACAGATGCGTGCGGAGGCAAATTTTGCGAAACCTCCGCTCACCGGTGCGTTCAATGCGGCACAGCTACCAGCGTTAAGTGTGTGCAACGGCTTTGCGCCAGAGGGACTACCGTTGGGAATGCAAATCGTTGGAAAACCCTTTGATGAAGCAACTATTCTCCGCATAGGTCACGCCTACGAGCGTGCAACGAAATGGCGCGACACACGTCCAGCTTTTAAACATCCAGAGAGTTATGTCGATCCAATCACTACTGACGTTAGTTTAGATACGATTGACCCAACTGCGCTAGAGAAATACCGAGTACGGATTGAGTCTCAAGGTATGCAACTCGACGAGCCGCAACTAGCCAACCTAACAGAGGCTATGCCTCATCTTGAAGCGATGATTGAGCGTATTCCGAAAGACCTAGAATTTGAAGCCGTCCCAGGTTCATTATTTTCTTGGTAGACACGGAGATATTTATTTTACCGATCTTAAAATAAGGGGTAATAAATTTTTAGCCGAAGTGTTCCGCTGCTAAAGGACTGGGGCGGAACTTTCACAGATAAAGGTGATCCATATGTTCACGAAAAAATGTCTAACTATTGGCATGGTTGCATTTCTTGTGACTTTCCCAAATGTTGGCAGTGGTATGGATAAAACAGACAGTAAAAATTACTGTGAAGCTCTAAAATCTGACATAAAAACTGCAATGAGGGCCTATCTTTACAGTAGAAAAAGATGGCCCGAATTGGAGAAAAAAAGAAATCGCGAAGCAGAATAAGCAAGCAGCGCGGGACCAATCTTTCTCTAAATATCGTGACTAGATGATTAAACACAATTATAAATATAGAAAAGCACTAACAGAATATGCATATCCTCGATTGCCTTCTGCAAATGATTTTCATTCAGTAAAAAATTCGGTTGTTTTTATCAAATCGTGGTAACCCGAATAGTGTTATGCTGGGGGTGGTGTCATAGTGATATTTTGTTGAATGCGTATGGCATCGACGCCACCATTACGTTCTGCGTGAATTAATTGAGCAGTTTTTGCGCGCGTGTCTACTTCCTCTGGATCAATAATTTTCCGCAGTTCGCGCTCCAAGCGACCCAAAGTATCGGAGTAGGCGGGGTCGTTAACTAGGTCATTAGTTTCAAAGGGATCAGCTTTAAGATCAAACATTTGTGATGGAGAATTAACGTGGTATATCAACTTTATATTGTCCTCTCGCAACATATACGCTGCATCCTTAGTTGACTTCACATGAACTTCGGCAAAGCCTAGACGAGGATTTGGAACGCCATCGATAAGGGGCCAAAGAGATGCTCCCATGCGATCATTGTTGCTTCCTCTTACCGAAGACCCGACACTTTCAATAATGGTATCAAACAGATCCACATTAGATACGATTTCATTAACAACTGTTCCTTTCCGGATATCAGGGCCACACATCATTAGGGGGATGCCAAGTGAGTGTTCATACAACGTTGATTTTCCGAACATACCATGATTGCCAGCTGCTTCACCATGATCACTCGTATAAAGTAAACGCGTGGTCTCTAGAATGCCCCCCTCACGCGCTGCGCGAATAACCTCACCAATTTGCTCATCAATGTGTGATACCAAACCACAGTAGCCTGCCACGGTGCGGCGCACGAAATTTTCATCGACCGGCTCTGAAAGGCAATCTACTCGACGTATATGATTCAGGGCAGGGTGATCTGGCCGACTGCGCTCGTCCCATTGTACAGGCATAGGTACTTTATCGAGTGGATACATATCAAAGAAACGCTCAGGAACTGTGAACGGTGGGTGCGGGCTGGCGTAGGACACAAGTAGAACCCAAGGCTCTTTAATTTTTGGAGCTTCATTGTTCAACCACTCTATTGCACACTTGGTGACATCAAGGTCATACTTTTGATACGGCGCTTCTCCAACTCCCGACTCACCGTACATGTTGCGAAAGCTAATTCGTTCAGGAACACCCTCGTCTGTCCCCCGCAGCAAGCCAACTAGGTCCCCCGTTGCCTTATGAATGTGCATGGTAACGACTTCGTCGCTAAACCCCTGGGCAATTTCACTGGAAAGGTAATGAAGTTTGCCGACCGCAACTGCGGCACGTCCTTCGTCACGCAACTGGCCATGCCACGATGTTTGAACTCCATCATATGCAAAGTAATTATCCCAATAGCCACTCTGATGAGGATATAAACCGCTCGCCATAGCAGCGCGCGATGGGCAGCAAAGCGGGCTAGCGCAATAGGCATTGTCAAAACGCACACCCATCTCAGCGATCTTGTCTAGGTTAGGCGTCTTTACGGTTGGATGCCCGTAACACCCGAGCATGGACCGCGCATGATTGTCCGTAAGAAAGAAAATCAAGTTAGCTGCTTTTGACATTTCTGGTAACTCCATTTGGAATAATGTTTTCAATAAATAGGCACAACCGTGAACGATGTAGGTGAGCGGCAACAGTGATCGTGACATCCTATGCTGCCATATATTTCTCTGGCACGCCGGCAATGTGAGTTAACATGGGCGGCACGGGTTAGTTGGAAATTTTTTTTCCATCTTTGTACATGCCAGAACCCTCATCAAAGCCGCGGCTGCATGGGGCAGTTCGTTTTGTGCCATCCTTTAAAAAGAAACTCCACAAGCCGTCTTTTATTCCACCCTTAAAGTTTCCCTTCTCCTGTAATTGTCCATTTTTGTGATACTTTAACCAGGAACCGTATCTTAAACCGTCCTTATAGTTTCCTTTAGACCACAGTTGCCCATCTTGGTAGTACCAAACAAAAGGGCCGTCATACTTATCACTTTTGAAACTTCCTTTGGCACGTAACTGTCCATTTTCGTAATAATTGAGATAGGGACCATCCCTGCTGTCCCTTTCATAGGTTTGTTTGGTCTCCAACTGCCCGCTCTGAAAATACCAAAGCCAAACGCCGTGATATAGACCATTCGAATAGGTTCCCTTTACCCGCACCCCGCCATCGTTATAGTAACGAATATAGGGGCCATCCCACTTACCGTTCTTAATTGACCCGCGCTCTTTGCCTGCCACCTTCCCTGTAAAGGGTGTCTCAGAAAGCCTATAGTAGAAAAGGTTCTCCCGTTCAACCAGGCCCTCAGAGTCAATCCGGGAGCAGGTCAATCCGGTAACTCTACAAATCAGCGTTTCACCGCTCGCAAATGAGGGGAACAAGAGAGATAGCACAAAAACTGGGACAAGACAGCGCTTCATTAAATTAAGTTCCAATAGAGCGTAGTACGGACAGCTGGCCGGGGAGGTTAGGGTGGAATCTCAGGCAAACTGTCGAACCCTAGTGTCTAAATGAAGAAACCCACTGCTCAGTGGGTTTCATCGATTATTCAGAGGTGGAATTCGTAGATATTGTTATTGATGTCTGGTTCTCATTCTACCATAAAAGTTTCTAATACCTAATTTTTATATGGAGTTTTTGTCATAATGCGGTGTTAGGTGATAGCTTTTCCGGGGGCGCAGGCAAACAAGGTTTCAAAATGAAAAAAACCATTATAGGCGGATTTTTGTTTATGTTTTTGTCTTCATAGATACTTGGTGAAGACCGCAACGATAGCGCAAAATTACCATACTGGACTGGCCATAAAGCGGCTTTAGTGGCCACGACGGACGATAGTAGTGTAGATGGTCCGTTGCGTTGCGAGCTGGTTATTGTCTACTCCCAGGACGGAAAACGCTATTCCGCAACTGTAGATATAACATTCATGTGCTTACATCATAACTCATCAAGCGATGCAGAATGCGAGGGGTCAGTCGATAAGTCCGGTGTGCTTGAACGGCAAGAATGTACTCCAGGCAATTGGTCTCAGAGAGACTTAGTGGGCACTGTCTTAAATCCAATATTAGATAATGTTGGAGAAGGGCCGTCTGGCGGATGCTCCTGGAAAGATAGTAAGCTTCTTGAAAAGCGTAATCTTCTCGTAAAGGGTAAAACAGGCCCGTGGCATTCTTTGGAACAGTTACCAATCTAGCCGGATATTTTGCTAATGTCCTCCAGCATACTCCATGCAACTTGATCCGGATAAATAACAGCAAAAATGCTTTGTAGGGGCATGTAAATGTACAATAATTCAGATATCAGCAGCGGGTAATGTTGCAGTGGAGAGGGGCCCTGCTTATTATGTAATGTCCTTTATCCCGGCAAACTAATAATGGTGTTTGACTCTTGCTCTCTATCTATGAGCGCACCGTTGTGGTTTATTGGTGATAAAAGATTATTAGTGGTGGTGCAAATTAACCACCACATCATATATCCGAGGGAAAATTTATCGTGTCTTTACAAATCTCCGAAGAACCGGCTGAGGTCGCATCGCAATCCATAGAAGTATCACCTCTAACAATTCATATTGGTGCAGAAATTAGCGGTGTTGATTTAACGCGTCCGCTAACGCAGCAACAAATCGATGAAATACGAGCGGCTTTACTTAAGTGGCGCGTAGTTTTCTTCCGTGACCAAGCTATGACACATGCACAACACATAGATTTTGCAAAACAATTTGGTGAATGCACACCAGGGCATGCTGTGTATGGTAGCGATAGTGAATATCCAGAAATTTATCCAATTTCTAAAAATCGCAGCGCTAATCATTTTCGCGAGCAGGTTCGGCAACGTCCCTGGACAGGCTGGCATTGTGACATTACTGCAGCAATTAACCCGCCGATGGCTTCAATCCTGCGTGGTGATATCGTGCCGCCCTATGGAGGCGATACACAGTTTACGAATCTCATGGCTGCCTATAACGCCTTATCACCTGCGTTGCAGGCCTTTGTGTGCGGTTTGCGAGGCATTTTTAGAAATGGTATGGCAGGTGGCGCCAACGTTTCCAAGGAATATGCAGAACAAATAAAAAACCGAACGTTGGAATCCGAGCATCCATTGGTAAGGGTTCATCCGGAAACCGGTGAACGAGCACTTTATGTTGCTCCAACCCACTTGAAGGATATTGTCGATCTCACGCCAACGGAGAGTGCAGGGGTCCTCGAAATATTATGGGGACACATAGTCCGGCCAGAATTTACCGTTCGTTTTAAATGGGAACCCGGTAGTGTTGCATTTTGGGATAATCGGGCCGTGTCTCATTTGGCACCGAAAGACATATTTGCATCTGATTTCGACCGTCAGTTTTACCGAGTGACACTTGTTGGCGACGTGCCGGTGGGCGTGGATGGAAAGGAGTCTATCTCTCTCCAAGGCGAGCCTATCCTCGCAGTATAGGGTCACTTGTTAAATTTAGACTTTGAAGCTTGCGATTTGTCCTGTCTGTCATTCGATGTATCTCATCTTCAAGAGTAAGAACTTTTAAATGTTACTAAAGCGTATTTATAAAGATGATCAATGATCATCTGACAATCTCTGAAGCAATTTTTGCCAAAACGCCGTTACTGAATAAATTACCTGCTTCGTATTCTTCATCTACTGAAAAAATAGAAATCACAGTGTTTTTTTCTACGCTAAGGATATTGAAAAAACCACCGTGACCAGTCATGGTGATTGCGCTCTCACCATCAACATCATAAACCCAAAACTGAAAACCATATCTTACGTTTTCACGATGTGTGGATACAGAAGAGGAAATTCCTTCCTTAAAAAATCTGCCCATACAACTCTCAGACTTAACCTCATCAATTATAAACTGACCAAATGAATTCCAGTCAGGAGCGGTCATTACCAACCTGGCTTGAGAAACTGTCCGGCCCTTGTTGTCCGCTACCCAATGCATTTGTCCATTAGGCCCAAATCGTTTAAAGACGGTCTCATAAAAAATTTGTGCAACCGATTTACCCGTAAGTTCAAAAACAAGTACCGAGAGCGCAAAAGGGTCTGCGGAATGATAATTATGCTGTTCGCCTTGTTTGCGAGATGTACCTTTGAAATGGTGTACAGCCGCCAGAACATCCGCGTTCCCAGCAAATTTTTTCATTCCCATAGCCATTTGATTGGCCAGTCTTACGTCTCTTCGCCCTAGCGGGGTTACACCACTATTCATCTGCAAAACATTACGTATCGATATTTTATTATAAGCTGTTTCTCTTAATCCAACGGCATAAGTACCAATTTCATCGTCAAGTGATTTAATAGACCCATCGCATACAAGGCTACCAACCGCAGCACCTAATGCTGTTTTTGACATCGACATTCCCTGAATAGGCGTTTGAGAATTGATTTTTCTATTATCGTCAAATCGTGCATAGACAACTTTGTTATTTTTTCTAACTATTGCGGCGAGATTGTATTCATCGTCAAAGAATTCGTCGAAATTTTGTTTTTTTATTTGTTTTACCGTACTCGGTAGTTCCCTTCCAAAACTCTCCATGTTCACCTTAAATGGTCCTACCATCCCTGTTTCATGCGCTTTGAAATACGGCTTAATTTGCCGTTGCCACATCCTCTCAGGTCCATGGTCTGCTAGGGTCTCTGTTGAGATAAAAACCCCTGAAAGAAATAAAGTGACAGCCACCGCAAAAAGCGAAAGATTTGAGAATTTCATAATTAAAGTTCTCCTTCAAAAGCATTTGGCACTTTAATTAATGGTAGGGGGACTTAGACAGGCGGCCGCTTCATTCCTAAGTTGAGTTCTTGCTCAATCGCCCAAGCAATTCGAAAGCACATAGCCTCATCAAAAGCTCGGCTAACAATCTGAAGTGCTAATGGGAGGCCATTTGAATGAAAACCGCTCGGTATCGCAATCGCCGGGTTCCCGATTAAGTTGAACGGTGTGCGCGCCTGTCGGCCATAAGTCCGCTCAACCTCTTGCATATCCGAGAGGTTTGCAGGTGTTTCGTGGCTAGAAACCGTAATCGCCGCATCCATGCCTGTCATTGCGTCATGAAACGCGTCAATCAGTTGCGTGCGCTTGCGAGTAGCGTTGACATAATCAGCTGCGCTAAAAAAGGCGCCCGGTAAGATGCGGCGCCGACTTGAAGCAGAATAACTATCTGGCTTGAATTTTAGGTCTTTTTGGTGGATTGCGTAGGCCTCACTCAGCATAATAATGCGGCTACATGCTGAGTATTGTTCTAGATTTGGTAACCGGATCTCTTTCACCTCTGCCCCAAGGCTGGAAAGTAGTTTTGCGGCGCTTTCAATGCTCTCTGCCATCTCCGCATCCGCAATCATATCTTCATTGTAAAAATGCCGGATCAAGCCAATTTTTAGACCTCTCACTCCATCTTTGAGTTCTTTAAAATAATCATCAATGGGTCTCGATGCGCTCGCGGGATCAGCCGGATCATGTCCTGCGATGATAGACAAAATGAGGGCACTATCTTCAACGGTGCGGGTCAATGGACCAACGTTATCAAGCGAAAAAGATAGGGGGATCACTCCCCGTCGGCTGACCCGTCCATAAGTTGGCTTGATACCAACAATTCCGCAGCAGGAGGCTGGATTACGTACACTGCCGCCCGTATCGCTTCCGAGCGCGGCAGGTACCATGCCTGCTGCCACGCTGGCACCAGCGCCAGATGAAGATCCGCCTGGGTGATGTTCTCGATTCCAGGGGTTACGCGCAGGTGGAAAGGGTAAGTCGAATGCTGGGCCACCAATTGCAAACTCATGGGTTGCAAGCTTGCCAGTAATCACGGCACCGGCATGTTTTAGCTTGCTGGTAACAAACGCATCAGCCGTGGCAATGTTGTCCAGCAGCAGTCTGGAATGTGCGGTCGTATGCACGCCTTGCAAATCAATTATATCTTTCAGGGCCACCGGCACACCATGCAGTGGCCCTTTTATATCACCATTTGCTAAAGCTTCATCAGCGGCCTTCGCAGACGCCAATGCTTCATCGCGGAGTAAACGAATATAGGCGTGGAGATTTCCATCTATGGCATCGGTCCGGGCCAACAATGCTGTGGTCAATTCTGTCGAGGATAATTCTTTAGAGGCAATTTTTCGACCAGCTTCAGCCGCACTTAAGAAGAAGAGATCTTCATCCATGATCAAACCTTCCCTAATTATTGTTTCGCGGCAAGCTTAGCTTGGAACACATGTGAAGGCTCATCGCCGTATCCCAATTCAAACTGCACTTGATCAGTAAATTTCCGTGCTGAGACCAGTGCCTCCCGCACATCGTCTGGGAATCGTTCATAGGTTTTTTCTAAGTCTGCATGGGCCAAGACATTGGGCCAGTTATCAGTCATTAGCTTACTCCCCGGTGCATTTTTGTTTAAATACGTATTATCAGGATTATTAGAGCTTATGCAAATGCCGAAAGATTCGTTTACACTGTTGGCTTGGGCCGTCGCTTGTGCCACTCAGTGGCTTTTTGAAAAGCGTCAGCTACCCTTAGAGTGCGTGCTTCACCCAACGGGCGCCCGTGTATCATCAGACCTATTGGTAGTCCATCGCTATCAAAACCGCAAGGCGTGCTTATCGCCGGTAAACCAAGATAGTTTGCAGGTCGTGTATTTAGTGATACTGCGCTGAAGGCTTTTATGTTTTCTGGTTCGCCAGTGTCCATGCGCGTTGCATCCAGTGTCGGAACTTTTGTTCGAATAGTTGGACTGGCAAACACATCAACCTTGCTAAAAACCTCTTTTGCAAAAGTGCGTAGTATCGGACCGCGACGGTTCAATGCTTCCAGATAGTAAGATGCGGGGATTGCTGCGCTAGGGAAGTTTCGTGACCCTACATGCACTGAGTAGTCTTGTGGCCGTATGCGGAGCCAATCGCTATGAATTGTCACGCTTTCACAGCGCGAAAGTATGTTGCCATAAGTCGAAATGGTATCCATTAATGGAAGTTTGACGGAAATGATTGTCGCGCCAAGATCCTTCATTGTAGCTAGTGCAGCATCAAATGCCGCTTGCACTTCCTCATTTACACCCTCGAGGTAATAGTTGGTTGGCACACCAACTTTCAGACCTCTGATATCGCCGGTAAGAGCGGTCTCATAATCGGGCGGTGGATCTGCGAGCGCTGTCGGATCTCTTGGATCTGGTCCGGCTATCACACTGAGCACACGTGCGCAGTCTCGTGCCGTACGTGCTAGGGGTCCCACGTTGTCACAGGAATGTGACAACGGCATTACGCCGTAACGTGACACACGGCCCTGCGTGGCTTTGATACCGGTTACGCCACAGATGCCTGCAGGCAGGCGGATTGAGCCGCCGGTATCTGACCCAAGGGCAGCCGTAACACACCGAGCGCTCACCGCCGCACCTGACCCTGAGGACGAACCGCCAGTGCAATAGTCTCGCTTCCATGGATTATGGCAATCACCAAAGTGGGTATTATGACCAGTCGGATTTTGCGCAAACTCGGCCATGTTCAAGCCACCAAGAGTGATTGACCCGGCGGAGTGTAGGCGGTCAATGACCGTTGCTGTGACATCCGGTCTGAAATTTGCGCGGATCTTTGAGCCACAGGTAGATAATTTTCCGGTTTGATAATACATGTCTTTATGCGCAAGGGGAACGCCATGCAAGGGCCCGAGCGTTTCGCCCGCTGCCCGCTTGGCGTCGAGCGCTGTAGCTTTTTCAAGCGCTTCTTCCCGGTCAAGCCAGATTGTGGCGTTGATCGATGGGTTCCAGATCTCAAAAGCGTCCAAGGCGGCTTCGGTAAGGGCGACAGAAGTCACCGCCCCAGTAGCAATAGCGTTGGCCGCCTCGACAAGTGTGAGGTCTAAAAGAGCACTCCTAGATGGATTCATAGCTCTCATTCGCCCGTATCCCGGGTTTCAAATATGGCTGCCACAAAGCTTGACGGCTCATCCTCAAAAGCCATTGTTCCACGCACATCCGCATAACCCTTTCGTGTTTCAGAAAGCTGAGCCGCTAAATACTCCGCAGCCGGATGCTGTAGTTCGATATCACTCCAATAAGCTGCTGCGGATGCAACTATTGAAATCGCACGCATCTGTTCGGGCTTTTTTCCTTCGGCCATATATTCCTCCTGCCTCAAGCTGTAGTGTCATTGAAGACGGTTTCGTGACAGTCTGAGTCCGTTTTCAAACAAACATTACAACTCCACGAACGTGCCAAATTGATCATTACTGTCGGGCCTAGTTTAGTTTGTTGTGTCCATAGAAATCAACGCGGCGCTACTGCAAAAAGGTCCATCCCGGTTATCCCCGCTATCCTTCTGTTTCAACACTTCTCGGGCGAAGGCGAATCATAAGAGCTTGA